>QIGK01000049.1 GCA_003228875.1 Rhodobacterales bacterium | reverse complement strand
CGCCATGGTTGCGTAATACCGGTTTGGGCTGGGTAACAGCAGAATACGGAATGTTGCCTAGATCAACCGGATCACGCATGCGGCGCGAGGCTACGGCTGGCAAACAATCTGGAAGAACACAAGAAATTCAAAGACTTATCGGGCGAAGCCTGCGCGCAGGCGTTGACCGAGTAGCATTAGGTGAACGTCAAATCACAGTGGATTGTGACGTTATTCAGGCTGATGGCGGCACGCGTTGCGCTGCCATTACCGGCGGTTGGGTGGCTTTGCGTATCGCGGTTAATGCGTTGCTAAAGGCTGGTGACATCAAAGATGACCCGCTAACCAGCCATGTTGCAGCGGTGTCTTGCGGGATATATGGCGGCGTTCCGGTGCTTGATCTGGACTATCTGGAAGACAGCGAAGCTGGCACTGACGCAAATTTTGTCATGACCGATCAAAAAGGTCTGATCGAAATTCAAGGCTCAGCCGAAGGCGCGACATTTAGCCGTTCTGAATTTGATCAGTTGATGGATTTGGCTGAAAAAGGCGTGGCGGAACTGGTATTAACGCAGCAAGCTGCAATTAATGCGTAAGTTTTCTGCTGAAAAACTGGTTGTGGCCACTCATAACCAAGGAAAGCTGGAAGAAATTGCGCGTCTAATGCAGCCATTTGGCATTTCAACGGTTTCAGCTGGCGAATTGGGCTATGACGAGCCAGAAGAAACCGAAGATAATTTTATTGGTAATGCCCGCATTAAAGCCCATTATGCTGCCGCTAAATCCGGTTTTCCGGCGCTTGCGGATGATAGCGGTATTGAAATTGATGCTTTGAAGGGCGCACCGGGGGTTTATACAGCCGATTGGGCTGAAACGCCAAACGGGCGCGATTTTGCCATGGCAATGACCAAAACATGGGCTAAGCTAGAGGCGGCAACTGCTGCCTTTCCACGCACGGCTCGGTTTTGTTGCACATTGGTGCTTGCTTGGCCCGATGGCCATGATGAGGTTTTTGAGGGAAAAATAGATGGTCAGATTGTCTGGCCGATGAAAGGCGAGCAAGGCCATGGGTATGATCCGATATTCCAACCAACGGGGTTTGGTATTACTTTCGGGGAAATGGATCGCTGGAAAAAGAACGAAATTAGCCACCGTGCCGATGCGTTTGGAAAACTTGTAACAGGCTGTTTTAACGCATGAAATCTGATCGAAAATTGATCTCTACTGGATCTCCCTTTGAAAATACCATGGGGTATAGCCGTGCTGTTGTGCAAGGTGATTGGTGTTTTATCTCGGGCGTGACGGGGTATAATTATACCACTATGGTCATGCCCAAAGATATTGCAGCACAGGCAGAGAATTGTTTTGCAACTATTAGCGCGGTTCTGACAGAGGCGGGTTTTGAAATGGCTGATATTGCACGCGTGCAATACACGGTGGTTGATCGCGACATGGTCGATGATCTTTCCGCTGTATTGGGAAAGTTTTTGGCAGATATTCGCCCTGCCGCCACGATGATTATAGCCGATTTGATTAAACCGGAAATGTTGATCGAAATTGAGGTCACGGCATTTCGCGGATGACCGATGATTGGCGACATGCTGGTTTCGGGGTCTATGTGCACTGGCCGTTTTGTCTGGCAAAATGCCCATATTGCGATTTTAACAGTCATGTCAGAAAAACCGTTGACCAAGCCGCATGGCGCGAGGCTCTTTTGGTTGAAATTCGCGAATCCGCTGCGTTAACCGGCCCACGCCAAGTAGACACAGTATTTTTTGGCGGTGGCACACCAAGCTTGATGCCACCCGAAACCATCGCCGCAATTATTGCCGAAATTGACAAGGTTTGGGGCCTAAAGCAAGGTGCAGAAATTTCCATGGAAGCAAACCCCACATCCGTCGAGGCTGGGCGATTTGCTGCATTTTCGGAGTCAGGGGTAAATCGTTTGTCCATGGGTATTCAGGCGTTAAATGACGCAGATCTAAAAGCTTTGGGTCGTATGCATTCAGCAAATGAAGCCATGAAAGCCTTTGATATTGCTAAAAAATACTTTGAAAATGTTAGTTTTGATCTGATCTATGCACGGCAAAACCAATCCCTTGAGGGTTGGAAAGTTGAGCTAACCCAAGCCATTGATATGGCGGTTGACCACCTATCGCTCTATCAATTAACCATTGAAAATGGCACCCGCTTTGGACAGCTTTTTGACCATGGAAAACTTCGGAACCTACCAGATGAAACCACCGCAACTGATATGTATTTAGCAACGCAGAATATATGTGAAAACGCTGGAATGCCGGGGTATGAGACCTCAAACCACGCGCGGAACCACGCGCAAAGCCAACACAATTTAATTTATTGGCGATATGGTGATTACGCCGGAATTGGCCCGGGCGCGCATGGTCGGTTAACAATAAACGGGCAACGAAGCGCAACAAGCTCCTATCTTTTGCCTGAAAAATGGCTGTCTCAAGTCAAAAAATACGGCCACGGGCGCGAAGTTTGGGAAAACCTGTCTGATTCTGATCAGGCCATTGAATATTTGATGATGTCGATGCGGCTAAATGAAGGCGCAGATTTGCGTCGGTATTCAGCATTGGCGGGCACTGAACTACAAAAAGCGCCGCTGCATCAGCTTTTGCAAGATGGTTTTGTAGAAAACCTGAACGGGCGACTAAGAACCACAATCAAAGGCCGGCCGTTACTTAATGCAATTTTACGGGAACTTCTATAAAAATGAAGACCTTGCAGGCTTTTTGGTTTTCAATTGCGGTTTTGGCTTTGGTTCTTGGCATTATAGGTGCTTTTTTGCCAATTTTGCCAACCGTGCCCTTTTTGCTTTTGGCAGCGCTCGGATTTAGCAAATCTTCAACACGCTTGCATAACTGGTTAATTAATCACAAGGCTTTAGGTCCACCAATCCGCGAATGGCAAGCCAACGGGGCAATAAGCAAACGCGTTAAAATCTATGCAAGCCTGTCGATGGTCACATCCATCGCGCTGGCACTATTTCTAACTGTGCCCCTAAAATTTGTGTCGCCTCAGGTAATTATTTTGATTCTGGTTGCATTTTTTATCTGGTCCAGACCAGAAAAATGACCCTATTTTGAGAGCAATTGGCACAATCCATCCAGCTCATCAAGCGTAGTATAGGAGATCTTCAGCTCGCCTTTTCCAGAATTATGACGGTGATCAATGCTAATTTTAAGCCCCAGATGCGCTTGCAGGTCTAATTCAATCGCACGGGTATCCGCATCTTTGGTCGGGTGTAGCTGTCGTTTTTTTGAAAGTTGAGTGCCATCTGACTTAGCCAACTGTTCCGTTTGGCGAACATTCAGCGATTTTTTGATCACGGTCCGTGCCAGATCAGCAGGGTTGGTGGCGGGAATAAGCGCGCGCGCATGACCATAAGAAATTTTGCCTTCACGCAGATAATTCAATACCTCGTCTGGCAAAGTTAACAGGCGCAAAAGATTGGCAATGTGGCTACGGGATTTACCCAAAGCAACCGCTAGCTTTTCCTGTGTGTGGCCAAAACGATCCATTAATTGGCGATACCCCAGCGCCTCTTCAACCGAATTCAAGTCTGCGCGTTGGATATTTTCGATGATTCCCAGCTCCAAGACCTCTGTGTCGTTGAGCTCACGGATAATTACCGGGATATTATGCACTTGCGCCATCTGAGCGGCCCGCCAGCGACGCTCCCCTGCAACTATTTGATATTGCCCACTTCTTTTCGGGTCTGGACGAACAATAAGCGGCTGAATGATGCCTTTGGTGGCAATTGAGTTGGAAAGGTCTTGCAAATCCGCCTCGCTGAAATCTCGGCGCGGTTGATCCGGATTCGGGTGAAGCTGCTCAATTGGTAGGCTAGAATCATTTGTGGAGCGACGGGTGATCTGCCGATCAGAGTTCATATCCACATCCGCAAGCAGGGTCGACAGGCCACGGCCAAGATTACGCCGCTGGGGTTTTTTGGTCATGGTCTTGCCTTCTTACGGTTGAATGGGATCATTAAGCCGACGCAGAAGTTCGCCCGCAAGCTTTTGATAAGCAATCGCGCCTGAACTTTTGTGATCATAAATCAGGGCTGGAATAGAATGGGAGGGCGCCTCAGACAAACGAATATTTCTAGGAATGGTGGTTTCATAAACCAAATCACCTAGATTCTGCCGGACATCTTCCTCGACTTGGCGTGACAGATTATTTCTGCCATCATACATTGTCAGAATAACCCCCTGAATTTCCAAAGCAGGGTTAAGCGTTTGGCGCACTTCGCGAATGGTCATCATTAGCTGTGATAAGCCTTCAAGCGCAAAAAATTCACATTGTAACGGCACCAAAACTGAATTCGCAGCCACCATTGCGTTAACAGTCAAAAGATTTAGCGAAGGCGGGCAATCTATTAGAATATAATCATAACCGCATTCTTTGGCAGAATCGGAATTCAAGGCCTCGCGCAGCCGTAACGCACGGTTTCGATCTTCGACCAGATCAACATCAGCAGAGCTTAAATCAACGGTTGAAGGCGCAACAAACAGCCCCGGAACCGGTGATTCTTGACTTACCTCCGCAAGATTAGCGTCTCCGAGCAGGAGATCATACGTTGTTAATTCTCTGCGGTTTTGAAAAACCCCAAGGCCTGTCGACGCGTTCCCTTGTGAATCAAGGTCTAATATCAACACCTTACGGCCGATTGCTGCTAATGCTGTTCCCAGATTTATTGCTGTGGTGGTCTTACCAACGCCACCTTTTTGGTTAGAAACAGCAATAACCTGTTGTTTTAGCCGTGTGGGGGAATAATTAGGCACGCGAAAAGCTTTCGATTCGGAGAATGACCGATTCTGTATCGGTCACGCTCGGGATTTTGTGTTCCTCTATATGCCAAGTTTTGCGCGCTTGGGTCAATTCCAATTCATGCCTATTGCCTTTGGGAAACAAACAAATTGTGGAATCGCAGCAAAAACATGCCGAAATTTCCAGAAGATTTGTCAAAGAAGAAAGCGCGCGGGCTGAAATCACATCAAAGGGTTGGGTTTCAAGGTTTTCGATGCGTTCTGCTTTGACAATAATGTCTAACCCCAGGTTTTGGGCCACGTTCAAAAGAAAGGCACATTTTCGCTGATCACTTTCAACCAAAGTAAACTCGATCTCTGGCTGTTTGTTTTGGGCAATAATTGCCAGTACCATTGCCGGAAACCCAGCACCAGCGCCAATGTCCAGCCATCGATTTACCCCTGGGCCTCGCAATGCCCAAAGCTGAGCTGAATCCGCAAAATGCCGATGCCATATATTGGAAATAGTGGAAGGCGCAACAAGATTAATTTTTTTATTCCATTTAGTTAGCAACGATTGGTATTGATTTAACATTTCCATTGTTTCACGTGGAACATCAAAACTGGTTTCAAACTTTGCGCTGTTATACAGGGAGTGCATGCCTATGCCCTGCGCCGAGTCTGAGATTTTCTAATGGTTGCCAAAATCAAGGTCAAGGCTGAGGGTGTCATGCCATCAATTCGCCCAGCTTGGCCAAGATTATCAGGCCGGACGTTGTTGAGCTTTTCTTTCAATTCATTGGAAAGACCAGAAATAGCCAAATATTCAAACCCAACAGGGATTTTATGGGATTCGTCTCGGCGCAATTTTTCGATATCTCTGTTTTGCCGTTCAATATAAGTCGCATATTTGGCGTCACACTCAACCTGTTTTCGGATTTCTTTATCAATTTCAGATGTTTCCGGCCAGATTTCCATCAACTGGTCTGTCGAAACATTTGGATGGCTAAGCAATGTTAGTGCGGTCCGTTTGCGACCATCCTGATTTACTTTAATACCAAATTCCAAAGCCTTAGCAGCTTTGGTCATCAATTTTTTATAAGTTTCCGTCGCTTTAGCAAGGTTCTCCATTTTTCTTAAAAAGGAGGTATGACGGGCTTTAGAAACACAACCTGATTCAAAACCAAGTTGAGTTAACCTTTGATCAGCATTATCTGCCCGCAAAGAAAGGCGATATTCGGCGCGCGATGTAAACATCCGGTAAGGCTCGGAGACACCACGAGTTACCAGATCATCGATCATCACGCCGATATAGGCGGTGGCGCGATCAAAAACCAGTTCGGGTTGCTCCAACGCCCGGGCCGCGGCGTTTAATCCGGCAACCAACCCTTGGGCCGCGGCTTCTTCATAACCAGTTGTGCCATTAATTTGGCCAGCCAGATAAAGCCCGGGCACAGACCGGAGTTGCAGGCTGTGATCCAATGCGCGCGGGTCAATATAATCATATTCAATCGCATACCCAGGCTGAACAATCTCGGCTTTTTCAAGACCAGCAATCGACTGGACATATCTGATCTGAACATCAAGCGGCAGCGACGTTGAAATCCCATTTGGATAGATAATATCCGTGGTAAGGCCTTCGGGTTCCAAAAATATCTGATGAGAGTCTTTATCTGAAAACCTAACGACTTTATCCTCTATTGATGGGCAATAACGCGGGCCGACGCCATCAATCAGGCCACCATACATTGCAGATTTTTCAATATTTTCCCTAATGATATCATGGGTTTCGGTGTTGGTATGGGTGATACCACAAGAAACTTGTCTGGGTAATTTCCCATGGGGCATAAAAGAAAACCTAACCGGTTCGCTATCGGCTTTTTGCTGCTCCAACCCCTCCCAATTTATGGTTCGTCCATCTAATCTTGGCGGTGTGCCGGTTTTCAACCGCCCTAATGGCAAGCCAAAAGAATCAATTCTTGTTGCCAAAGAAATTGACGGTTTATCGCCAATCCTACCGCCTTGCGATGTTTTATGCCCGATGTGAATAACACCCCGCAAAAAGGTGCCAGCCGTAAGCACAACGGATTTAGCAAAAATATTGGTGCCGTTTGCAAGAATGACGCCGGCAACAACGCCCGATTCAAGGATAAAGTCATTAACTTCACCCTCAATAACGGTCAGGTTTTCCTGTTGAACAAATTCTTTTTGCATGGCTGAGCGGTAAAGCTCTCGATCAGCCTGAGTGCGCGGCCCTTGCACCGCCGGGCCTTTTCGGCGGTTTAACAGCCTGAACTGAATACCGGAAACATCCGCGACCCGGCCCATCACCCCGTCAAGCGCATCTATTTCGCGAACCAAATGGCCTTTTCCCAAGCCACCGATTGCCGGATTACAAGACATTTCGCCAATTTTCGCAAAACTATGGGTGATCAGTGCAGTATTTGCGCCCATACGTTTGGCCGCCTGCGCTGCTTCTGCGCCTGCATGGCCTCCGCCAATAACAATGACATCAAAATGTTTCACGTGAAACAATCCTATTTCCCTATGCAAAAGCTGGAGAATATTTCCCCCAATACCTGCTCTACGTCCACTCGGCCAATCAAACTGTCCAAAGACCGCACAACCAAACGCAGCTCATCTGCGATTATCTCCGGCATATTGGCCTCATCCGACAGCAGGTCAATGACAGAACCTAACCCGACAGCTGCTTTTTCTAAAGCGATTCGATGCCGTTCACGCGTAAAACTGCCGGCCTTGCTGGCGCGTTCACCCAATATAGCAGAAATCTGGTTTAAAACGCGCTCTACGCCAAATCCGGTTTTTCCAGAAATACCATGGCTAATACCACCTATAGTGTCTGTTTTTCCATAGGCAACTATATCATCGGCCTTAACCAAGATATCTATGTTGCTTAGGTCTTTATCAGCCGAAACCACAAACAATCGAATATCAGCCTCGCTGGCCCGCTTGATGGCCCGTTCAACCCCCAATATTTCAATCTCGTCACCGCTTTCACGAATTCCCGCCATATCAAGAAAGGTAACTGACAACCCGTTAAGGTCCATTTGAACCTCAATCACGTCACGGGTGGTTCCTGCAATGCTGGACGTAATCGCGGCGTCACGCCCAGATATAGCATTCAGTAGCGTAGATTTACCAATATTTGGTGGCCCAACGATCGCAACTTCAAACCCGTCACGAATACGCTCCGCGATAAAACTTCCGTTTATTTCGTTGGAAATTGCCAGTAATGTCCGTGAGACCAGTTCTTTAACCTCGGGGAAAACATCTACCGGAACGGCTTCGTCAACAAAATCAATAGTGGCTTCCAACAAGGCTGTGGCCCGCAACAAATCATTGCGCCAAATGCTGGTTTTATCCCCTAATACGCCAGACAACACCCGATAGGCTTGCTTGCGCTGCGCTTCGGTTTCAGCCTCGATCAAATCAGCGAGGCCTTCTACTTGGGCCAAATCCAGACAATCGTTTTCAAGGGCGCGCCGAGTAAATTCGCCGGGCTCTGCCAAACGCAAATTCTCAAATCTAGAAAGTGCGCGAAGCACGGAATCAATCACCGCAATACCACCATGCAGATGAAGCTCAACAATATCTTCGCCGGTAAAGCTGGCCCCTTTGCCAAAAGCAAGAACCAGCGCTTGATCCAATTCCAAACCGTCATGTTTCAAAACTGATAACCGTGCTTGGCGCAAGGGCGGCACCAAGCCTGCAAGCGTAATACAAGCAGCAAATGCATGGGGGCCAGACAGACGAATGATTGCAACGCCTGCGCGGCCCCGTGCGCTTGCCAACGCATAGATTGTGTCTGAATTATCCATGACTGCCTTTGAAAGGTTAGTTAAACCAAGTCGTTTTATATCAGGTATTCATCGAATCGAAGAAATCAGAGTTGGTTTTAGTTTGCTTCATTTTACCAAGCAAAAATTCAACCGCATCAACCGTGCCCATCGGGTTCAAAATGCGGCGCAAAACAAACATTTTGGTCAGGTCGCTTTTGCTAACCAACAGCTCTTCTTTTCTGGTGCCGGATTTCAAAATATCAATCGCCGGATAAACCCGCTTGTCTGAGATCTTGCGATCCAGCACAATTTCAGAGTTACCCGTGCCTTTGAATTCCTCAAAAATAACCTCGTCCATGCGACTGCCAGTATCAATCAAAGCCGTGGCGATAATGGTCAAAGACCCGCCTTCCTCAATCTTGCGAGCTGCACCAAAAAACCGTTTCGGGCGTTGCAGGGCGTTGGCGTCAACACCACCGGTCAGCACCTTGCCTGATGAAGGCACAACCGTATTGAAAGCCCGGCCAAGGCGGGTGATGGAATCCAGCAAGATCACGACATCACGTTTATGTTCAACCAGCCGTTTGGCTTTTTCGATCACCATTTCTGCCACGGCTACATGGCGTGTGGCGGGTTCATCAAAAGTGGATGAAACCACCTCACCTTTAACCGAGCGCTGCATGTCTGTTACTTCTTCGGGGCGTTCATCCACCAGCAACACAATCAAAAAGCATTCAGGGTGATTTATGGCAATTGATTTAGCAATATTCTGCAAAATCATAGTCTTACCAGTGCGCGGCGGCGCCACAACCAAGCCGCGCTGACCTTTGCCTATTGGCGCAACAAGGTCTATGACCCTGTTGGTTTTATCTTTGATTGTCGGGTCTTCGATTTCCAGCGTAAACCGCTCATCAGGATAAAGCGGTGTCAAATTGTCAAAATGAATTTTGTGTTTGGCTTCTTCGGGATCACAGAAATTGATCAGCGTGACGCCTGTCAGCCCAAAATATTTTTCACCTTCTTGTGGCACCTGAAGCGGCCCATCCACGGTGTCGCCAGTCCGTAGGCTGTATTTTTTGATCTGCTCAGGCGACACATAAATATCATCGGGGCCAGACAAGTAATTCGCTTCAGGAGAACGCAAAAACCCAAAACCGTCTTGTAATACTTCAAGCACGCCATCGCCAGAAATAGCCACGCCTTCTTCGGCCATTTCTTTTAGCACGGCAAACATCATGTCGCCTTTGCGCATGGTCGAGGCGTTTTCGATTTCCAGCTCTTCAGCCATCTTCAAAATATCAGATGCTTTTTTGGCTTTTAGGTCAGCCAAGGACAGGTTTTCGATTTGGGATAAATCATCCATTTAATGTCTCACAGTTGGGCCATGGCCCAAATTTTAGGTGTTTGGAAAAAGCACATACGGGCCAGAACAGCCCTGCTTGCGGTTTCATTAGGGAATTCTTCGCAAAGAGTCAATTCAGAACGGTTTTACGATTACCATAATTACAATCGCAACCATCAAAACTGTCGGAATTTCATTTACCAAACGATAGGTCTGCCCCGAACGGGTGTTCTCATCGCGCTCAAAATCCTTACGTCGTGCGGACAGCCAGCCATGAAAACCTGACATCAATATGACGCTCAAGGCTTTGACCCAAGGCCAAATCATTGACCAATCAATCACGCCGGGTGTAAACACCATCAACAACCCAAAAACCCATGTTGCAATCATCGCGGGGTTGATGATGGCACGCAGCAGGCGCCGCTCCATTATTTTGAAGGTCTCTGACATTTCAGAACCAATACTGGCTTTTTCAACGTGATAAACAAACAGGCGTGGCAAATAAAACATGCCAGCCATCCAGCTAATTACTGAAATTATATGCAAGGATTTGATCCAGAATTGCCAATCTATCAAAAGCTCTTGAATCATCCGCGAATAACCCGCAGCATTTTTTCAATGTTTTTTGGATCTCCTTGCGGGGTAATACCATGGCCAAGGTTAAAAATATAACGCCCGTCGCCTAAGATATCCAACAGACGTTGGGTTTCCGATACCAACATATTACCACCGGTAACCATATGCATCGGGTCAAGATTGCCTTGAACCGCGATCTTTGGTTGCAAATTATCACGTGCCCATTCAGCGGGAATGGAAGTATCCATCGCCAAAGCATCAAAACATCCCGCATCTGCGAATTGAATATATCCCCCGCCAGAGCCACGCGGGAAACCTATTATGGGCAGGCCCGGGAACCGTTTTTTCAGCTCGGTTGCAATCTTGATGGCCGGCTGCAAAGCATATTTTTCAAAACACGAACCACCAAGCGCACCTGACCAACTGTCAAACAATTTAACAACTTCGGCCCCTGCTTGAACCTGTCTTGCCAGATATTCGATGGTGGCATCGGTAATCAAATCGATGAGTTTGGAAAACGCTACAGGGTCTTCAAACATCAATTTGCGAGCGGGGGCTTGATCCGGGGTTCCACGACCCGCCACCATATAGGTTGCAACCGTCCAAGGCGCGCCAGCAAAGCCGATAAGCGTGGTTTCACTGGGAAGTTCACCAGAAAGCCGTTTAACGGTTTCATAGATCGGCGCAAGGGTTTTGTGAATATCTTCGACAGGCCTTAAATTGGCTATTTCTGCCATATTGGTCACTGGTTCCAATCTTGGCCCTTCGCCGGTTTCAAACCATAGCTTCATACCCAACGCTTGTGGGATCAATAAAATATCGGCAAATAGAATGGCAGCATCAAAGCCAAACCGGCGGATCGGTTGCAGGGTTACCTCGGTGGCAAAATCCGGATTATAACAAAGATCCAGAAATCCACCTGCGGTTTCGCGCAACGCTCGGTATTCCGGTAAATACCGCCCAGCCTGACGCATCACCCAAACCGGAGGCGTTTTTAAGGTTTCACCAGCAAGAACCCGAAGTAAAACTTTATCTGACATTTATTCCTCCCTACTCATAAATAATATATTTAAGAGAAGTAGTGATTGTAATAGGTATGTTTGAATAACGTGGATTACCGTGATTGAAAAGTTCTCAACAGAGTTATCCACCGTGACAAAGCAACACAACAGGGCATATATTGCTTTACCCACAGAACAATAATTTTCCCGTTGAATTTATTCAGTGTGAATAGTCTCAGTATGTTCCGCACTGTTCTTTGGGTATAGATTGATAATTAGAATTTCAGCGTGGATAAGTTCTGGTTATCCACAAAGTCCTAACAGGGCTGCCAAACGAGGTTTTTAATGAAACAGCCGTTAATTCTTGCATCCGGTTCTGCCATTCGTTGTCAAATGTTGCAAAACGTCGGTGTTAAACTGGATATTCATCTGGCAAGACTGGATGAAACGGCGATCAAATCTGCGTTACTGGCAGAGGGTGCCCAACCGCGAGAGGTTGCTGATGCATTGGCCGAAGCCAAAGCACGACGGATTGCTCGGAAATTTCCAGATAGGCTGGTTTTGGGTGCGGATCAGATTCTGGATTTTGAAGGCGCAATCTTTGATAAGCCAGATTCCCTTGATCAGGCGCGTAAACAGTTGATAATGCTAAGAAATAAAACTCATAGCCTATATTCAGCCGTAGTTCTTTTCGAAAATGGAAATCCGGTTTGGCGGGAAATTGGCCGCGCTACGCTGACAATGCGTGATTTTTCTGACGGATTTTTAGACAGGTATATTCACCAAAACGCTGACAACCTGTTTACCACAGTTGGCGGATATAAAATTGAGCAAAGCGGCGCACAGTTGTTTTCAGCCCTCGATGGGGATTACTTTAGCATATTAGGTTTACCACTTTTGAAATTGCTCGCTGTTTTGCGGCAAAAAGGTTATTGTGATGAGTAATATTGCTCCACCATTGGCAGGTGTGATCGGGTTCCCGATTGGCCATAGCAAATCACCGGTCTTGCACGGATACTGGCTGCGGGAACTGGGGATTCAAGGCTATTATGTGCCTTTGTTGATGTCGCAGGCTGAATTTGTTGGCGGATTACGGTCTTTGCCCAAACTAGGGTTTAAAGGCGTAAACGTTACTCTGCCGCATAAAATTCCGGCACTTGGTTTGGCGGATACCGTGACTGATCGGGCTGCATTAATTGGCGCGGCAAACACGCTGACCTTCAAAAGTGACGGCTCCATTAGTGCGGATAACACTGATGGCTATGGGTTTATCCAAAATTTACGGCAAAATGCGCCTGACTGGAATGCCAGCAATGGCCCAGCGCTTGTTTTGGGCGCGGGTGGTGCAGCGCGGGCGATTGTTTCGGCGCTTTTGTCAGAAGGAGTGACCGAATTGCGTTTAGCCAATCGCACCCGAGGCCGTGCGGATATGCTGGCAGACCAATTTGGTGCAAAAGTCGAGATTATCGACTGGAATCGCGCTTCCGATGCCATGGATGGGGCGATGACCATCGTTAATACCACATCGCTTGGCATGGAAGGACAGCCAGATTTGCCAGTTGTTCTTGATGCCGCGCCAAAAAACGCTGTGGTCACCGATATTGTTTACACCCCGATCAAAACGCCGTTTTTGATGGCGGCACAAGATCGGAGCTTAAAAACCGTTGATGGATTGGGCATGTTGTTGCATCAAGGTGTGCCGGGGTTTGAAAACTGGTTTGGAGCCTGTCCGGAAGTTACCGGTGGTTTGCGCAACGCTGTTTTAGGCTTATGAGCTTAAAATTGGGCTTAACCGGTTCGATTGGGATGGGAAAATCCACCACAGCTGCGTTTTTCAAAGAAGCAGGTATTCCGGTGTGGGATGCAGACGCAGCCGTTCACGAAATTTATGCTGGAGAAGGCGTTGATGCGATTGCAAAACTGGTGCCCCCCGCTATTGTTGACCAGTCGGTTGATCGCGGAATTTTACGGGATGAAATTGCAAAAAATGGTAATCTTTTAAGTCTTATTGAGGCTGCCATCCACCCGCTGGTTGCCAAACATCGCAAGAAATTTCTCAAACAAAATCTGGCTGAAAAAATCGTTTTGATGGACATACCGCTGCTATTTGAAACCGGCGCGCAAAAATGGCTGGACGCAGTTTTGGTTGTTACAGTGCCTTCAGAAACGCAAAAACAACGGGTTATGAGCAGGAAAGGCATGACCAAAGCGCATTTTATGGCAATTCTGGCACGCCAGATGCCGGATGCTGAAAAAAGAGCTAGGGCGGATTATGTGATTGATACCTCAAATGGGATTGATGCGGCACGTCGTGCGGTTCATACTCTGATTGAGCAACTGAATGGGCAAATTGATGCGTGAAATTGTGCTGGACACAGAAACCACCGGACTGGATCCAAACACCGGTGACCGGATCGTTGAAATTGGCGCGGTGGAGTTATTTAATCATATGCCCACTGGAAAAACCTATCATCAATATATCAATCCGCAGCGTGACATGCCTGCGGGGGCGTTTGCGGTGCATGGGTTAAGCGTGGAGTTTTTGTCGGATAAACCGGTTTTTGCAGATATTGCCCAAGCTTTCCTTGAATTTGTCGGCGATTCCAAAATGGTGATCCATAACGCCTCTTTTGACATGAAATTTCTAAACGCAGAGCTGAAATGGTGTCAAAGGTCCAAATTACCGATGTCACAAGCATTGGATACGTTGGATATTGCACGGCGGAAATATCCGGGGGCATCAAATTCTCTGGATGCGCTGTGTCGGCGGTTTGGTATTGATAATTCTGCACGGACTTTACACGGGGCGCTGCTTGACAGCGAAATTCTGGCTGAAGTGTATTTGGAGCTGATCGGCGGTAGACAGCCAGATTTTATGCTTTCTGTGGTGTCAAACAATGCTGAAAACGGTGGTAACAATGATTTCAGATCGACCCGACGGCCAAATCCATTGCCCGACCGACTGTCGGAAAACGAAATCACCGACCATGATGCTTTTGTCAAAGATCTGGACGGCGAAACAATTTGGTAAGCAAGCCTAGTTTTTAGGCGCTGTTTTGGCCTCGGCCTGTGCGCGGCGCGACAATTCCTGACGATAAAGCGCCAAGAAATCGATGGTGTCGAGATTTAACGGCGGGAAACCACCATCATGGGTGATGTCGCTTACAATCCGGCGCAAATATGGAAATATCTGGCGCGGGCACTCGATTAGCAAAAATGCATGCATTTGCGGCTCAGGAACATGGTCAACCAGAAACAGGCCAGCATATTCGATCTCCAGAATGAAAACCTTGTTTTCCCCGGCCGTTGCGGTGACGGTTAACTTTATTACAATTTCGTAATGTTTGTCAGCGTCCTTTTTCTTGGCATCCAGACCAACCTGCACATTGAATTTTGGCTGACCTTCGGGTTTTGTGCCTTGTTGGGCTGCAACATTTTCAAAAGACAAGTCGCGAACATATTGTGACAGCACTTTCAAAACAGGCGGAGTTGGCATTTTTGGCGCGGCTGCTGCTTCGGTTTTGGCTTCATCTGCCATGGTTAATTTCCTTATGGGTTTTCAGTTCTGCGCTGGGCATATCATCAAAGACCGCCTGACTTCAAGGCTGCTTGGTCCAATCAGAATCGCCTTTTTTAGCATCATCGACCACTTCAAACTCGCCTTCAATCGGGGCACCCGGGTTATTGGCAGCCGAGGCATAGATTTTTGCTTGTGCCCGCGCGGTTCCCCATTTGATAATCAGATCACGAAGCGGCGGCACCATTAGCAAAAGCCCGATCGCATCGGTAAAAAACCCCGGCGTTAGCAATAAAACCCCTGCCACCAGAATTAATGCACCATGGGCCATAAAAAATGCTGGATTAGTGCCTTGGTTCACGCTGTTTTGCAGGGCAATCAGGGTTGATCGGCCCTGCACACGGATCAGACTGGCGCCGATAAATGCAGTAATCACAACAATTGCCAAGGTCAGCCATGTGCCGAGCATACCGCCAATTTCAATAAACAGACCAATTTCAATGATCGGAACCGCAACCAATACCAAGAATAACCACATTTTTGATCTTTCTTTTTGTTATAAACAATCCATTAAGCGGCATGGACTTGAACCGCGTCATTGCTTACATAGTTGTCATTCAGGGCAAACGCCAATGTTTGCACGATTATTTTTGGCGAAGGATCAAAAAAATGGCCTCTGGTGGACTGCAATTACTGATTTTGGCTGCTGCTGCGGTATTTATGATCATTCGGTTATATTCTGTGCTGGGAACACGTGACGGGTTTGAAGGAACGCCGGAAAAATCTTCGGGTCGTTCGGTTAAAAAGTTTGACGTGATTGAGGGTGGTGGTGCTGATGCAGATATAAGCGATCATACTGATCCCGACAGCCCAACAGGACAAGCCTTGCTGACGATGAAAAAAATTGAGCCCAATTTTTCGGTCTCGGAATTTTTGGCAGGGTCGCGTCAGGCTTTTGAAATGATCGTTATGGCTTTTGAAACCGGCGATCAGGAATTTCTGGAACAATATCTTGCTCCGGATATATTTGAAAGCTTTTCAGGTGCGATCACTGCCCGCGAAGATCAGGGCCTGACCGTAGAAGCCAAATTTATCGGGGTGCGTGAAATCTCGCTGAAAAGCGCGGATTTTAACGAGATCGAAAAAGAAGGCGAAATCACCATTCGTTTTGTAGGAGAGCTAACATCCGTGGTTAAAGATGCAGATGGTAAAACCGTTGAGGGCAGCCCCGATGTTATCAAAAAACAAACCGCTGTCTGGACATTTGCGCGCCTTATGGGCACCAATAATCCTGACTGGCTGCTTGTCGCTACGGATGAATGAGCCTTAAACTACTAATCGGGCTGTTGCTGGCTGCGTATTTTACGGCAACCCCGCTTAAGGCAGCAGAATTTGCGTTTGTTCCATTCGCAAACCTGACCGGCTGGGAACAAGATGATCATCAGCAAGCCTTAGAAGTATTTCGCCAAAGCTGTGCGAATATTCAGTCAACAGCGGATATTCCGGCCAGCGATTGGCGCGGCGTTTGTGCTTTGGCAACCATCAATTCCGGCTCTGCCAAGCGGTTTTTTGAAACTCATTTCAGGCCAGTGCAAATAACCGAAAGTAATGATAGTCTTTTTACTGGATATTTTGAGCCAGTGTTGTTGGGATCACGGTATCAAACCAGTGAATTCAAATACCCGCTTTACGGTGTGCCACCCGAATTACCCTCGGGCCAAGTATGGAAAACCCGGGCTGAGCTGGAAAGCGGCACATTGGCAGGCCGTGGATTGGAGCTGGTTTGGCTAAATGATCCGGTAGACGCGTTTTTTGTGCATGTGCAGGGATCTTCGCGGTTTACGATGCGGGATGGCTCGGTGATCCGGTTGGGTTTTGCAGGCCGAAACGGCCACCAGTATCGTTCTGTCGGGCGTCAAATGATCGAGTTGGGCTTGTTACAAAGTGGGCAAGCCAGCTTGGAAAAAATTCGGGACTGGGTGCGGAATAATCCGCGTTCGGGTCAAATGGCTTTGCAGTTAAACCCGTCTTTTATATTCTTTCAAGAATTGGAAATACCTGCTGACCAAGGCCCGATTGGGGCGTTGCAATTTCCGTTAACCCCGATGCGATCTATTGCAGTTGACCCTGATTATACCCCACTGGGCGCACCGGCTTATGTGATGATGCCCGCCGGAAGCGCCAGTGTTAACCGGTTGATGATCGCCCAAGATACCGGCAGCGCCATCAACGGAGCGCAACGGGCTGACATCTTTTTTGGTTCTGGCGAAACAGCTGGAAAGGATGCTGGTCGTATCCGATATACTGGCCAATTGATAACCCTTGTGCCTCGGGCTACTGCATTGCGTCTTTCCGGCCGCATGAACTAATGGCACGCCGCAAAAAACCGTTGTCTGAGGATGATCGTCTGGTTTGGAACCAACTTAAAGCATCCCTAACACCTTTACGGCCTGAACAGAAAATCCCGCAAGGGATCAAACCACCAACCATGCCGGTTTTTTCCAAGCCTTTAACTAAAATTGGCCGCAGCGTTGCTGAACCGGCTATTCGGTTTAGTCTGGCACCGGATCCGATGGCTGGGCTGACGCAAGCCCCGCAAAACATGGACAAGCGCATCCATGCAAAAATGCGCAAAGGAAAATTGCGCCCTGAGGCCAAGCTGGACCTGCATGGTATGCAAGCGGCGCGCGCCCATACCGAATTGCTGGGATTTGTGCGTCGGTGTCACAGCGATGGCAAACGGCTGGTGCTGGTGGTTACCGGCAAAGGCAGCAAAGCTCGTGATGATGGCGGCATCATGCCATCGCGCCAAGGGGTTTTGCGACAATCCCTGCCCCATTGGTTATCAGCGGCAAATATGCGGGGCATGATCTTGCAAATTACCCCCGCACATCTGCGCCATGGCGGCGGCGGGGCATATTATATTTATCTCAAAAAAAAAGGCCGCCCGTAACAGGCGGCCTGTTATATTGTTTTAACCGATATCAGAACGGCAATGGTGCACCATTGGCGGTAATGCCTTGGGGCGAGAATTCAATCTCGGATACAAATTCATCCTCGGCATCGCCGGGGCGGGCAAATGCCATCATTAAGCCCATACCCATACCAACCTGTTCAGCGGGGATCAGACCCAACTCAACCAAACCATTGGCCACTGCTTGAATGCCGCTAAGGGTTACGGTCACCGAACCTGTTGGAAACGGAAAGCCCATGGAATTGTCAATCAAGGCAGAACCATTGGCCATAAGGCTGACACCAGCTGCGCTCAGGCTAAGTTCATTGATGGAAATATCCTGAATCTCGCCAATATCAGCAGGGTTACCGCTGTCAAAGGCGGCGTCAGGGTCGCTCCAGTCAATGGTTGATTTCACGTTTGCGGTTACGTCGATCACCATGTTGATTGGATCGCGCGAAATAACCTGACTGGGATCAAAGATCGACATCAGCGATTCCGAAACCGCCAGATTTGTCAAAGAGGCATATACTTTGGCTTCTTCAAAGGCACCGCCGGTTGAGAAAGGCAGAGAAATCGCCAGTTCTGAACCGTCAATGGTCAAATCAAATGGCGGAATCGGCATGCCTTCGATATTGAATCTGGTAAAGGAATATTCTGCCACGCCGGAAACCTGACCAACTGTCAAACGGCCGTTTTCCATGCGTGCTTCTATAGTAGCTGTATCTGCACTGCCGGAATAGGCTATGTCCATACTGCGGTCACTCATTGACGAGCTGCCAGTTGATGGCCCCATGGATAGTTCAAAAAATGCGTTCAAAGCACCGGAAAAATATTCCGGGATCCGGTCTTCGCCGACTGCAAAAAAGCTGAGCGCATATTCCAGATCAATAAAACCGCCCGAACCCTTTGAAATTATCTGTTCAGGCGAGGTGAAATCATATGTATATGATGCGGTATCAATACTGCCGCTATTCGCAATCAGCATGGTTGCCATGGAAATCGAGAAATCCTGGGCAAAATTTTCCAAGGTCAGATCAAAGGCGCGTAAAAACGGGTTATCACCTGCATCTGCGGTAATCGACAAGCTGTCGGCCTGAACCGAATAATTTAGGACTTCTGCATTTTGACCACTGCTCAAACCGTCAGCTATAATCGTAAGGCCGCTATTGGCAATGTTCAAAATCAAAGGCGCGGGAAAATCGCTGTCGTTGATGGTAACAGTTGCAATAGGTGACAAGGTAAAAGTCACTTGGCCCGGCATAGTTGCAGAGGGAACTGCTTTTAGCCAGTCAGCGGCGATGACAACTTCGCCATCCGGGGCAGAGATAAACAGATCGGTATATTCAACCGAATTATCCGCGCCAATATTACGTTCGGAAAAAGAAATTATGCCGCCCATTTCGGTGGCCATGCCGGATACGCCATCAAAAAAGCCCACAAGATCGTCTTGGGCCATGACCGAGGATGAAGCCCCGATCACCAGCGCGGTGGATAGGGCAATAATTTTAGTTTTCATTTTAAATACTTCCTTTTATTTCTCAAAGAATCGGTTAAGTTTAACAAGTGATGCAAAGCTGGGCAACTTTTATGCCAGAATGTCTTTTGTGTCTAATCGCAATTTTAACGAGATTATAGAACATATCGGGAGATATCGGTGCTACGCGATAATTCACCGAGATGTTTTTCGACAAATGCCGCATTAACAGTCACTTTGTCGCCACCACGATCCGGTGCGTTAAAGCTCAGCTCTTCAAAAACCCGCTCCAGCACAGTATATAACCTTCGCGCGCCGATGTTTTCAACTGTATGGTTCACTTCAGCAGCAATCTTGGCCAGTGCGGCGATTCCGTTTTTAGTGAAATCAACCGTGACCGCTTCGGTTGCCATCAAGGCAGTGTATTGGCGGGTTAACGCATTGTCAGTTTCGGTCAAGATACGCACAAAATCTTCTTCGGTCAGGGCACGTAATTCTACGCGGATCGGCAAGCGACCCTGCAATTCAGGCAATAGGTCACTGGGTTTGGCAATGTGAAACGCGCCTGAAGCAATAAACAGGATATGGTCGGTTTTAACCGGGCCATGTTTGGTGGAAACAGTTGTGCCCTCAATCAATGGTAATAAATCCCGCTGCACGCCTTCACGTGAAACATCACCGCCGCGCGCATCACTGCGGGCGCACACCTTGTCAATCTCGTCTAGAAAAACGATACCGTTTTGTTCAACCGATTCAATTGCTTTAGCGTTGACGGCTTCTTCATCAAGCAGTTTGTCGGCTTCTTCAGCGACCAGCAATTTATAGCTGTCTTTGATCTTGACCTTTTTGCGGGTGGTGCGCCCACCCATGGCTTTGCCAAACATATCCCCAAGATTCAGCATGCCCATTCCAGCACCGGGCTGGCCGGGGATGTCCATCATTTGCAGCGGGTTGGAATTGTCGGCGATATCAATTTCAATCTCTTTTTCATCCAGTAAGCCGTCACGCAGTTTTTTGCGGAACATATCAAGGGTTTGTTCGCGGGCGTCCTCTCCGGCTAGCGCGGTTAATACCCGGGTTTCGGCGGCTTTTCGTGCGCGGGCTTTAACGTCTTCGCGCATTTTATCGCGGGTCATCAGGATGGCGCTATCAACCAGATCACGCACGATTTGTTCCACATCGCGGCCCACATAGCCAACTTCGGTAAACTTTGTCGCCTCGACTTTTAGAAACGGCGCATTAGCGAGCTTAGCCAGCCGACGCGAAATTTCGGTTTTGCCAACGCCGGTTGGCCCGATCATCAGGATATTTTTAGGGTAAACCTCATCGCGTAGATCATCATCCAGCTGGCTGCGCCGCCAACGGTTGCGAAGCGCAACAGCAACAGCACGTTTTGCGGCGCTTTGGCCAATAATAAAACGATCAAGTTCCGAGACTATTTCCCGGGGGGTTAGGTCAGTCATAAGGATTCCGTATAAGGGGGTAGGCGTTTTTTCAGGGGGAATTCAGGTAATTTATGCATGATTTTGGCGCGGATTTGCGCCCACCATGTGCCCAGAACCGTAATAAACACCCCGATGATTAAGAAAGTAGCGATTGAGGCAAATTCATCACCGCCGTCGGTGTTTCCTTCAAAGGCGGCATAAATCAGAAAGCCCATATAAAGAATGCCTGCGGTTAAAAACGAACGCCGGTCGATGATTAGCGCAACAATTGAAATCGCTAACAAAGCCAAAGAAGTAAGCGAATAGCCCAGCGCCCCGCCAGTATTAAAAAGCGTCAACGCAACCGTGTTAACAATGGCAACTGCTGCTAGCACATGCAGCCAGAAACCTGATGCTGCAAATCTGCTGACACGATGCGGGTCTTTGGTGTCAAAATACATTGCTAGCACAAATACCAGCACTCCAAAAATCATTGTGGCTATCGGAAAATAGCTGGCATTATTCAGATCAAACACGCCTTGACGCAGCTCAAATATATCCAGCACATTAGGGGACATAATGGCCGCAATCGCCAATGCTACAACGGCGCCGTAAAGACCAAATAAAAACATTGAAAACGGCAATTTGAATATCTTATACCAGATTGCCATCGCCGCCATGCCAATTAAAGCCGTATACAGAAAATCATATTCTGAAGGGTTGATTGGATCAAAAAACAACACGAAGAAAAAAGCACCGATATTGCCGGCAAAAACTGTTGCCAAAAAAATGCTGGGCAGGTTCATCCGGCGCTTTAGCGTAAAATAAAACGCCATGACAAAACTGATAGCGGCACCAAAAAGCGACACATAAATAGAGCCTTGGGCAACAATAAGCCAGATTAATCCGCCGCCGAATAACATGCCCAACCCAACGGTCACAAAAATTTCCGCAAAGCCTTTGAACAGCTCAAACGGTTCATCATCAACTTTCATATGGTCGCGAAACCCAAGCCTGCTTTCGGCAAAAACCTGTAACCGCGAGGCTTGTTCTTCGCTTAGGACATTTGCGGCAACCGCCGCACGAATATCGTTCATGTTGAAATCAGGCATCTATGCTCTCCACAATCATGTTGCCATTGGTAAACACGCAGATTTCTGCGGCAATTTCCAAGGCGCGCCGCGCAATTGCTTCGGCATCTTTGTCAGTTTCCATTAAGGCCCGCGCTGCGGCTAAGGCAAAATTTCCGCCTGATCCCACCGCAGCAATATCATTTTCGGGTTCAAGCACATCCCCCGCGCCGGTGATGATAAACAGGTCTTTGCCATCGGTAACAATCAGCATTGCTTCAAGGTTTTTCAGGTATTTGTCGGTGCGCCAATCTTTGGCCAGTTCAACACTGGCGCGAGCCAGCTGCCCCGGCGCGGCCTCTAATTTGGCTTCGAGCCGATCCAGCAACGTAAATGCATCTGCCGTTGATCCGGCAAATCCGCAAACCACATCATGGCCGCCGGGTGAAATCCGCCGCACTTTGCGGGCTGATCCTTTGATAACCGTGTTGCCAAGGCTGACCTGACCATCACCGGCAATGACAACCTTGCCACCTTTGCGCACCCCGACAATTGTGGTGCCGTGCCATCCGGGGAAATTTGAATTCTCGCTCATTTCGGACCTCTCACTGTCTCGTGGTTTGATATAGTCAGCGCCAAGGCATTTTGCCAGTCCGCTGGGTGCATTTACCGTATCGGTGCAAATTCTGCGTCTTGTAAGGTGCAATCTTGCGCGACATCGGCGCTGCATTGGCGCGGCGTCAGGTCCTTGGTTAAGCAAATCCGAGCCTCTTGAATTCGCCCTTGCTTGCAGGTGATGGTGATTTGATCAGCCGAAAGCTGCGGATTGATTTCAAGAAATGCATCCTCAATCACTTGTGCGGGCAAGCGATAGGTCTGGTCAATGCCGCGCAAAACCTGTGAACGATTAATGCTTTCATAGGCTTGGCGGGTGGTTTCAAAATAGGCATCCGCAGACAGCCCCGAACAGCGCCCGTGCTTTTTCCATTGATACCACGCAAGGCCACCCGTGCCCATAATATCAGCCATTGCATTGGTTTGCTGGCGCGAAGGATCCCGCGCAGCGGTGGTGCAAAATTCGGGCCAGCCTTGTTCATATTGTGGCCACAACCCGTGAACCGTAAAGCCGAAACCTGTGTCAGCGTCGCATTGCGGTGAATTTCGCTCATCCCCTTCCAATGCGCACCAGTTTGGGGTCCAGCTGAGCGCCAGAACATAATAATCAAATTCACCCGCGCGGTCATTTTGGGCAAAAACAGGGCTGGCCAATGCTGCCAAAACAAAGCTCTTTAATATTCTTTTCATTGGGTCTATATACAGGCTTAACTTCCCCACTAAAACCTAAAATCGCCTCAGGGCACTTGGTTTTGCCAGTGGATCAACTGTGGATATGGAGAATTATTATGGCGCTTCCGATTATGGCAAAAGCAACCGCTGTCTGGCTGGTTGACAACACCACGCTCAGCTTTACCCAGATCGCGATCTTTTGTGGTTTGCATGAGCTGGAGGTAAACGGCATTGCCGACGGCGAGGTTGCAATTGGGGTTAAGGGTTTTGACCCTGTTGCCAACACGCAACTGACCAAGGAAGAAATCAAACGTTGTGAGGCTGACCCAAAAGCCAAACTGGAATTGATGTATAATCCCGCCGCTGAGGGTGAGATGAAACGCAAAGGCCCGCGGTATACGCCATTGTCAAAACGCCAAGATCGCCCTGCCGCGATTGCATGGCTGGTGAAATTCCACCCTGAACTGACCGATGGACAGATTTCCAAGCTGGTTGGCACCACCAAGCCCACGATTGTGGCAATTCGCGAACGTACCCACTGGAATATCTCCAACATTCAGCCGATTGACCCTGTGGCGCTGGGCATGGCACGGCAAATGGAGCTGGACGCTGCCGTGGCCAAGGCTGCCGCCAAAAAAGCCAAAGAAGGCGGCGTTATGTCGGATGAAGAACGTATGAAACTGGTGTCAACCGAGCAGTCGTTGCAGGTTGAGGAAGCGCGCCCAATGCCGTCAAACGTTTCAGGGCTGGAAAACTTTGCGCTGGGCGATGCGGAAGAGGAAAAAGAATTGTTGGTGGATGCGGATAGTCTGTTTAACCTGCCAAAGGGTGATGAGCAGCCTGATACGGAGTGATATCGGCTAAACTATTGATTTTAGACTCTTTATCTAAAGCGTTGATTTGCTGAATAAATTTCTTGATTTGTTCATGTATCTATGTGAATCTAGATAAAACAAGGCGACCCATCCTGTAAGAAAAGCCGCCTTGAAACCTATTACTATTTAGGTTTTTTGATCGTAACGACGACATGGGTGCGGGATAGTCTCCGCGCCTTTGCCACCGTGGTAAATTTGCCGGTTACAGCACTTCTACCAATTTTGCGAGTTTTTGCCATTTGGATTCTCCTTATGACATCTGACAAGCAGGGCTTGCCCCCTCGACACCGTTTGTGCCGCGCGTATCAGCACTAGGGGTTGAGAGTCTCGCATCTCAGCATACAAAATGTTGATATGTTGAGTCGAGTCTTTTGTTTATTAGATATTTCAATGGCTTAGACCAAGTAACAAAATTTCAAAAACCGCCATCAGACCGGCGCGCACGCCGAACGTAGTGAGGCGTGGCCCAACCGAAGGGCGGGAGAACCCCTTGTTTTTCAGGAGCGCTCCCGCAGTTTGGTGCGTGCATTGCTGGCGCAATGTAACCCCTCCCTTTTGGGCATGGCCTCGCTTCGCTCGGCTTTGGTTTAATGCGCTACTGTCCCCAGCCTTCGCTGCGCATTTCATTTAACCGCGAGGCGGTGCGTTTGAATTCAAACGCACCTTTGCCTTTTTCATAAAGCTGGTTCGGTTCGGCATCGGCTGAGCAAAGCAAGCGGATGTTCGCTTCGTATAAAGCATCTATCAAAGTGACAAAACGTTTGGCCTCGTTCTGGTTTTCGGCGGTTAATTTGGGGATGTTATCTAGAATCAACATCCGCACCGCCCCGGCGATGGCCAGATAATCGCCCGGGCCAAGCGGTTTGCCGCAAAGGTCAGCAAAAGACGCCCGGGCTACGCCGTTGTGATAAGCAGGGATAACCACATCACGGCCTTTATGTTTCAACACCAGCGGTTTGGCTGGCGCGCCAGCCAAAACCTGCCAGCGTTTATCAAGTTGCGCTGTGGCGGCAGCGCCAAGCGGTGTGTGATAAGTCACCTTGCCGCTAAGCCGGTTTTGGCGATGATCTTCGCCATCTTCTATATGAAACACCTCCAACCTGTCTTTGATAACCTCGATAAACGGCACAAAAAGCTGGCGGTTAAGCCCGTCTTTATACAGATCATCGGGGTGGCGGTTGGAAGTCGCGACAATGATCACCCCGCGCGCAAACAGCTTTTCAAACAACCGCCCGACAATCATCGCATCGGTAATATCGCTGATCTGCATTTCGTCAAAACACAGCAAAGCAGCGGAATCCGCAATGCGCTGCGCAACCTGAACAATCGGGTCTTTAACCCCGTGTTGGCGCGCGATATGAATGCCTTCGTGCACTTCTTGCATAAATCCGTGAAAATGCACACGGCGTTTGGGGTTAATGGGTGCATTTTCAAAAAACATGTCCATCAGCATAGATTTGCCGCGCCCAACCCCACCATACATATAAAGCCCAGGAATGGTTGATTGCGCGATGTTTTCACGCCCCCAGCCAAATATGCCAATCCCGATTTTTTTAGGCTTAACCGGGTCGTAATCTTTCAGACGGTTATGCAGGATTTGCAGTTTTTCCACCGCTAGCCGCTGGCCTGCATCATCGTTCAAACTGCCGTCCCGCAGCATGGCGCGATAGCTGTGCAATGGGCCAAGATGGGTCTGCATTTTGTTCATTTCAGCCAATCATACCCAGCAATTTATTCACAGTATTAAAATTTCGCGCGGTGCAATCCACGCCTGCCAGCTTTTCAATCTTTTCTGCCAGTTTTGAGCGACCAATACCATCGGGCGCGTGCAGATAGATCGCGTTTTCGCTGACCTCAATACGCTCGGAAGGTTTACGCAAGGTTTCGGCGGTTATGTGGTCAAATTCAAATGGACCAGCAGCGAACCAGATATGCAACTGGTTGCCAACCGCGTCCGGCACAGGGTTTTCGGCGGCAATAGTTTGAAATCTTTCGGCGCTTAGCAGCAACACGCGTGGGCGAAACCCTTTGGCAGTTTCAATAGCATTTGCGATCTCATCCGGGTTCAAAGCACCCTCAAATACTGCATTGCCGCTTTGAATATAGGTTTGCACATCCAAAGCGCCCAGCACCAACAGAATCTCCTTGAGTTCTGCCATCGGCAGTTTGCCGTGACCTCCGACATTAATGCCACGCAATAATATGACCTGAACCATTATGCTCCCATTAGCTGCTCATCAAAAGGATATTTGGTCAGGTTTTCATACCCCGTCTCGGTGATCAATACCTGATCTTCAAGCTTGATCGAAAAATCGCCGCCATCCTCAGCGACCAGCGCCTCGACGCACAGCACCATGCCGGGTTCAAGCGCATAGTCAAAAGCACCTTTGACCATCTGGTCTTCATAGATCACCAACGGCCACTCGTCACACAGCCCGACGCCGTGCATCTTGCAACCGTATTTCCATTTGTCAAAGCGCGCATCAAGCCGATGGCCGTTCATGACCAGTTCCTCGATCATCACGCCGGGTTTCAGCATCTCCATATTCTGGCTGATATGGTCGCACGCGTGGCGCATGGCATAAACCATGGCATCGGTGGGCTTGGCATCGCCGATCCACCATGTGCGACTGATATCAACGCAAATGCCATAGCTGCCGATCAGGTCGGTATCAAAGGCGACAATTTCGTTATTTTGCACGATGCGCGGCCCGCATTCCTGAAACCACGGGTTGGTGCGCGGGCCTGATGTGAGCAGGCGGGTCTCTATCCATTCACCGCCACGGCGGATGTTTTCGGCATGCAGCACCGCCCAGATGTCATTCTCGCTGGTCTGGCTGTTTGGGATATTTTCGCGCGCGAACCGCTCCATTTCGGCGACGCTGGTTTCACAGGCTAATGCGGCGCAACGCATCGCCAAAATCTCGTCCGGGCCTTTGACCGAGCGGGCTTTTTCGGTCAGTTCCTCACCCTCCATAATCTCGAAACCTTGTGCCTCCAATGCCCGCAACCCGTGCAACATGATCTTGTCGACGGCCAGCCGTTTGTTATTGCCGCCATGCGCCTCGACCAGCTTTCGCACCTCGTTGGCAAATATGTCTGCCTGCACATCTGCTTTGTCACCGCGATCAAAATAAAACAGATCAGCCCCCGAGCGCACTTCGCGCACCAGCGGATTAAACGCCGATAGAAACGGCGCATTTTTATAATCCCAGATAACCAAATATCCGTCAGGGCATAGCAGTGCCGCGCGGAACGGATTATGGGTGTTCCAAAGCTGCATATTGGTGCTGTCGGTGGCATAGCGGATGTTGAGCGGGTCAAACATCAGCAATCCGCCATACCCCCGGTCAACGATATGCCGGGTCAGCCGTTCCCAACGATGCCGGCGCATTTGCTCCAGATTTGGCAGGGTTAGCCCAGCCTTTTCCCATTCTCCGAATGCCAGTTGGGTTGGGCCTATTTCGACCCGGTCTGCATCGTTTGGCGACCCATCGCCAAGGGTTGCGCCTTTGTTGGGGTCGATTTTGCGGGTATCGCGGTAATATGGCTTCATGGCTGGCTCTTTTTGGTTTGCTATTGTGCAAACAGGACCATTGCTTTCAGGTGCAATCTGTTCTTGCAGCGACATTAAAAGGATTTTTGGTTTGTGCTGGTTGACTCGGGTGCGAACCGGGTCTAAATGATCTCCAACTTCCGGAAGCTTAAATTCTTCCGGTCCTGATATTCAGGATCGCCACCAGTCAGCGTGTTACGCCCACTGGTGCGTTTGTCGTTTGTTTGGCCCGAAAGGCGCGTTTGATGTTTGAAAATCTATCCGACCGCTTAGGCGGTGTTTTTGATAAACTGACCCGTCAGGGCGCGCTGTCGGATGCCGATGTGGCAACTGCCTTGCGTGAAGTTCGCGTGGCTTTGCTGGAGGCTGATGTTTCCCTGCCTGTGGCGCGGGATTTTGTCAAAGCCGTTCAAGAAAAGGCCACCGGCCAGCAGGTTACCAAATCTATTACCCCCGGCCAGCAGGTTGTTAAAATTGTTAATGACGAGTTGGCGGCAATGCTGGGCAGCGATGATCCAAAAGCGGCCGAGCTGAAAATTGATAATCCGCCAACGCCAATACTGATGGTGGGTTTGCAGGGCTCGGGTAAAACAACCACCACGGCCAAGCTGGCCAAACGGCTGATGGAAAAAGAAAATAAACGGGTGCTGATGGCCAGCCTCGATATTTATCGCCCTGCCGCGATGCACCAGCTTGCGGTTCTGGGAACTCAAATCGGCGTTGACACCCTGCCGATTGTTGAAGGCCAAACTGCCCTGCAAATCGCCAAGCGCGCCAAACAACAGGCCACGCTGGGTGGGTATGATGTTTATATGCTCGACACGGCTGGGCGTTTGTCAATTGACGACACGCTGATGGCCGAGGTTGAAGCGGTGCGCGAGGCTACCAAACCCCGCGAAACATTGTTGGTGGTTGACGGCCTGACCGGTCAAGACGCAGTGCATACAGCCGAAAATTTTGATGATCGTATCGGTATTACCGGTGTGGTTCTAACCCGAATGGATGGCGATGGGCGCGGTGGCGCGGCGCTTTCTATGCGCGCCATCACCGGCAAACCGATCAAATTTGTTGGCCTCGGTGAAAAAATGGACGCGCTGGAGGAATTTGACCCAAGCCGCGTTGCGGGCCGAATTCTTGGCATGGGCGATATTGTTGGCCTTGTTGAAAAAGCCCAAGAAACCATTGAGGCTGAGCAAGCCGAACGCATGATGAAGCGGTTTCAAAAAGGCAAGTTCAACATGAACGACCTGAAATCGCAGCTTGAACAAATGCAGAAAATGGGCGGCATGGAAGGCCTGATGGGCATGATGCCGGGCATGGGCAAAATGAAAAAGCAGATGGACACAGCAGGCATGGATGACCGCGTGATCACGCGGCAAATTGCGCTGATCCAATCCATGACCAAACGGGAACGCGCTAACCCCAAACTGATGCAGGCCAGCCGCAAAAAACGTATTGCTAAGGGCTCTGGCATGGAGGTCTCGGATCTTAACAAATTGATGAAAATGCAACGCCAGATGGGCGATATGATGAAAAAGATGGGCAAAATGGGCAAAAAAGGCCTGATGCGTCAGGGCATGGGCGCTTTGATGGGCAAAGGCGCTGGTTCTGCGCAACAAGGCATGCCAGGCGTGCCGCAGGGCGGTATGCCAGATTTTGGAGCGGGTGGTGGTTTGCCAACTGATCTAAGCGGGTTTGGGAAAAAGAAATGACCCCTATTCCAACAATTGAAACGGAGCGATTAATCTTGCGCGGCCCTAAATTGGCTGACCAAGATGGTTTCACAACTTTTCTGATGTCCAGTCGCGCCCAATTTGCTGGTCGCACCGACAATAAAGCCGAGGCGGTTCAAGAGTATTTGGAAATGATCGAATTTTGGAAGAACTTCGATTTGGGCACGTTTGTAATTGAACGGAAAGACAACAATGTTGCAATTGGTCATGTTGGCGGACTTAAACCAGAAGGCTGGCCGGAGAGTGAATTAGGTTGGTCGATTTGGCGCGACGAAGACGAAGGCCTTGGGTTCGCATCGGAAGCAGCGACAGTAATGTTGGATTATGCATTTGGCACTTTGAATTGGAAAACTGCGGTCAGTTATGTTGCCCCTGACAACAAAAAGTCTATCAAAATGACTGAAAAATTGGGTGCAGTGCTAGACGTTGAAGCGGTGAAGCCCGAAGGTCTCAGATGTTATGTATATCGTTATTCTGCGCCGGAGGCATTGCAATGACGCCTGATCAACAAAAAGCCACTGGGAGTATGCAGCGAGGCATGCCAGATTTTGGCGCGGATGGTGGATTGCCGTCTGACCTAAGCGGGTTTGGGAAAAAGAAATGATTACCTGTTCGCTTATTTACACCATTGACCCGAACAAAGTTCCCGAGTTCGAAAACTATGCAAAAATGTGGATTCATCTTATCAATAAGATGGGCGGAACCCACCATGG
>QIGK01000071.1 GCA_003228875.1 Rhodobacterales bacterium | reverse complement strand
CACGCTAGGAACGGGATGCTGTCGCCCGTAGAGCTCGAAAGGCAGCAGAAAACGAAACAAGAAGGCGTCTAGGAAACTAGGGGATATTCAGTGGTGGCGGTTTGCGTCGCCTCGCTAGAGGCAGCAATAATTAGGCGGAAATCGTTTCTATTCAATGCTTTGCTTGGATAGCACAGTACACCTCTTAAATAATGTACCTAAATAATGTACCTTAGGTGTACCCTAAAACCGAAGTTTTTGGGTACTATTTGTCTCTAATATTACGCGTTAAAGGACAAATAAATCGGTGATAGATTGCGATAGCAGTCGCCAACAGGCTGAAAGAGCCAAATACCATCCCATTCGGGGTGGAAACAGTGGTATTACTTACACATTATTACTCAAAATTGAGGCTTAGGGATAATTAATGTTATTTACCAGCAAGATAGATATATACACTTCCCCCTCCTAAGGGGCAGGTTGGTGGTTCGAATCCACCCGGAGTCACCACTTTTATGTCTCACGGCGCACAGCGCCTCCGACGGGGCGGGCTGGCCGCCCGAAGCGTAGTCACGCTTTTGGGGCTGCGGGCGTTTAGCTTTGGCGATTTGTCGCCACGCTTGACATCACTGCCGCAATCTGGTCTTAGACCGCTGATGGCCATGCTGGCCATGCGGCCACTCAAGCCATGCTGGAGCCTGTCGCAACCGACGCTCCTCCGCGCGCATATAAATGCAGCGCCAAAACAGAAAGAATTTTACGTGAATTTTGAATCACTCGGCCTTATAAAGCCGTTGCTCGAAACCTTGGCAAGCCAAGGCTATGAGACCCCGACCCCCATTCAGCTCAAAGCTATCCCTGCCATCCTAGAGGGCCGCGATGTTGTTGGCCTCGCCCAGACCGGCACCGGCAAAACTGCCGCGTTTACCCTGCCGCTTTTGCAAAGACTGCAAGGCCGTTCAGGCCGTGGCAAAGACAGGGTTGTTAAGGTGCTAATCCTGTCGCCGACCCGCGAACTTGCCGCACAAATTGAAAAAAGCGTGCGCGATTACGGGCAAAAACTGTCATTACGTTCCACCTGTGTGGTGGGCGGCGTGCCGATCAAGCGCCAGAAAACCGCCCTTCGCAACGGCATTGATATTCTGGTCGCCACCCCCGGCCGGTTGGAGGATCTGGTTAGCCAGAAATCCGTGCGCCTCAATAATATCGAAACCATCGTGCTGGACGAAGCCGACCAGATGCTGGATATCGGCTTTATGCCCGCCATCCGCCGCATTCTTAAACTGCTGCCTGCCAAACGCCAGACGCTGTTGTTTTCGGCGACAATGCCAAAAGAAATTCGCAAGCTTTCAGCGGATCATCTTGATAATCCGGTTGAGGTTTCGGTCATGCCTGTGACCAAAACCGCTGATAAAATCAGCCAAAGTGTCATGCACCTGCCCGTGGATGGCAAGGTTAACGCCATGACCAAACTAATTCGCACCCATCCGGGCAAACGCATTATTGTGTTTTGCCGCACCAAACGTGGTGCTGATAAAATCGCCCGCAAGTTGAATTCAGAAAATCTGGGCGCGGCAGCCATTCATGGCAACAAATCCCAAGGTCAACGCACCCGAGCGCTGGATGCGTTTAAGAAAGGCACCATGCCGGTGCTGATTGCCACCGACATCGCGGCGCGGGGCATTGATGTGCCCGGCGTTGAGCTGGTGGTGAATTATGACCTGCCCCATGTGGCGGAATCCTATGTGCATCGCATTGGCCGTACTGCGCGGGCGGGGGCCTCAGGGCTGGCGGTTTCGTTCTGCACACCCGATGAAATCAAACTGTTACGCGCCATTGAACGCCTGATAAAGATCAAAATCCCCGCGCTGGCTGCGGATGGCAGCCCCCTGCCAGACCATGCAGTGCCCCAACCACCCCGCGCAGTTAAACGCCCCGAAGGCAAACAAAACAGTCGACGTCGTCATCGGCCCCGTCGCCGTGCGCAAAGCTAGGGAGGGCGTTATGGCCACAGCAATTGTCATTCTGGCCGCAGGTCAGGGCAGCCGCATGGCTTCTGAATTGCCAAAAGTAATGCACAAAGTTGCAGGGGTTTCGCTGCTCGGCCATGCCATGCATTGCGCTGCCCGGATCGAGGCCGAAAAGACCGTGATTGTTGTGGGGCATCAGGGGGAACAGGTTTCGGCACTGGCCAAATCAATTGACCCCGATGTTGAAACCGTCTTGCAGAAAGACCAAAACGGCACGGGGGATGCGGTATTACACGCCGCTGAATCCCTGCGGGATTTTGACGGTGATGTGATTGTTCTTTATGGCGATACGCCGCTTGTGCAACCCGAAACTCTGCAAACCATGCTGGACTGCCGCGCCAAGGGCCACGACATCGTGGTGCTTGGTTTTGAGGCCCAACCCCCCGGTGGGTATGGCCGTTTGGTGATGCAAAACGATGTTTTGAAAGAAATTGTCGAGGCGGCGGATGCCTCGGAAACCCAGCGCGCCATCAGTTTTTGCAATTCTGGCGTGGTGTGTGCATCTGCAAAAACCCTGTTTTTGCTGCTGGATTCGGTAGCCAAACAAAATACCGGTGGTGAGGTTTACCTGACCGATATTGTCAAAATCGCCAATTCACGCGGGCTGGCTTGCACAGCGATCACATGTGCTGAATCCGAAACCCTTGGGGTGAACACCCGCGCTGATCTGGCCAAGGCTGAAGCCGCGTTTCAAAGCGGTGCCCGTGCTGAAGCCATGCAAAACGGTGTAACCATGACCTCGCCCGAAACCGTGTTTCTGGCGCTCGATACGGTGCTGGGGCGCGATGTAACGATTGAACCAAACGTATTTTTTGGCCCCGGTGTGACAGTAGAAAACAATGTTGAAATCCGCGCCAACAGCCATCTGGAGGGCTGCCATATTTCAAATGGAGCCATCATCGGCCCGTTCGCCCGCCTGCGCCTCGGCGCTGAGATTGGCGGCAATGCCCGGGTGGGGAATTTTGTTGAAATCAAAGCCTCGCAGATTGATCAAGATGCCAAAATTGGCCATCTGGCTTATGTTGGTGATGCGCATATCGGCGCTGAAACCAACATCGGCGCAGGGGTGATTTTTTGCAATTATGACGGGGTTTCCAAACATAAATCCGTGATCGGCAAAGGGGCGTTTATTGGCTCAAACACGGCGATTGTCTCGCCGGTGCATATCGGTGACGAGGCGCTGGTCGGCTCGGGTTCGGTCATCACCAAAGACGTGCCAGCTGATGCGCTTGCGATTGCGCGTGCAAGGCAGGAAACCAAAGCGGGCATGGGCAAACGCCTGATGGATCGGCTGCGTAACCTAAAAGCCAAAAAATGACCAAGCTGGAGCAATTGCAAGCAGCAGGGGATGCAGAGAAAGCCATAGAAATGGCGGCTTATCACAAAGGCAAGCGCGAATATCTGGGGATCTCCAACCCGCAAATTGATATTTTTGTCAAAGAATGGCGCGGCGCGATGGATGTTGCTGAGCGGGTGGCGCTGGCTTCAGAACTTTGGCAGTCCGACATCTTTGAAGCCCGAGTCGCCGCGGCAAAACTGCTTATTCAGGCCCGCATAAAACCCGATGATCAACCCGCATGGGATTTGATTAAATCGTGGGTGCCTGAATTTGACGCATGGGCAATTGCTGACCATGCCGCATCCGCCGGTTCACGCCGGTTGGTGGCAGATTCATCACGGCTGGACGATGTAGAAATCTGGGCAAAATCTGACCACATGTGGTCACGCCGCGCGGCGTTGGTGATGACCTTGCCTTGGGCAAAACTGAATTATCTTTCGGAAAAACAAAGCCTTGAGCGCGAACGCATTCTGGGCTGGGCTGTGACATATGTTGAGGATAAAGAATGGTTTATCCAGAAAGCCATCAGCTGGTGGATCAGGGACCTATCGAAACACGACCCAAGCCGCGCGCGGGAATTTTTGGCCAATCACGGTGACAGCATGAAACCGTTTGCTGCAAAAATTGCCGGTAAATACCTCAGCTAACGCTCATAAAAACGCGGTAATTTCAGACCGCTTTCAGGGTCTTTATAGCGCAATAATTCTGATGTGGTGCTAAATGCCAGCAACCTTTCATTGGTTGTCCAACGATTTATGGTTTGGGTTAATTCAAACCCGAAGCCCATTTCAAACCGATATATCGCGGTTAATGTTCCGCCCGCCAAGCCTTGGGTAAAGGCATCAGCCTGTGAAATAGGGCCAGCAACACGCGGGATATGAAAAGCCACCGTGCCGTCAATTTGCATGGATGTGCCACCTAAAAAAGCCTCAGCACAAGCAGAAAGGCAAGCCGCGCCGCTTGGCACCACGGTTTTCAACCCGCGGGCACGGATAATCCTGCCAATTTGCATGCCCTCAACCAGATAGCCGCCGGAAACCGCCAGAATGACTGTGTCAATTTCTTCAGTAAGTTGGCGTTCGAATTCCTTGGCGGCACCAAGTTCAAAATTATTTGACAGCAAAATTGGCTCCGCCTTGGTGGGCGGGCTGAACAGAAAAACCAGTAAAGCGGCAAAAACCAGCACATGCACCCAGATAAATCGCATCCAAGCCCCGCTGGTAGGGCGGTTTTGCAAGGCTTTGGGTTTTTGGTGGCTTTCAGAACGCATGCTGGCGTTTTTACAGTCAAAATATGAAAAAGCGGTATCACCTGCGCGCGCAACCCGATAAATATCTGTTTTTATACTGCCGATATTTAACAAATTTTAAGGGTATTGGCGATCATCTGTTAACAGGTTGTTAGGGAAATCGCCGGCACGCCTGCTAAAATGGCAAAAGGAAATTGAATTGCGGTCTTTGAATTGCTTTAAAGCCTATGACATTCGCGGCGTGCTTGGCACCGAATTAAACCCTGGGATCGCCTATGATATTGGCGCGGCTTTTGCCAGCTTTGCCAATCTGAAAACCGCTGTCATTGGCGCGGATTGCCGCGCCACCAGCGATGAATTGAAAGCTGCTCTTATTAACGGCATGCTGGATATGGGCGTGGATGTGATTGATATCGGCCAGTCAGGCACCGAAGAAATTTACCATGCGGTTGAATTCCTGAAAACCGATTGCGGGGTGGAAATCACCGCCTCGCATAATCCGATTAATTATAATGGCATGAAGCTGGTTGGCGTCGGTTCTCGCCCGCTTGACCCTGACACCGAATTTGCCCAAATTCGCAAGCTGGCCGAGGCCGCGGATTTTGAATTTCCTGCCCAAAAAGGCACGCTGAAAACTCGCGGTTTGCGGTCAGAATATGCCAAAAAGGTGCTTTCGTTCATCAGCCCTGCCAAAATGGCGCCGCTTAAAATTCTTGTGAATCCAGGCAATGGCACGGCGGGGCCGGCATTTGATGAAATTGCGCAGCAACTTCTGGGTGCCGGTGCGCCGATCGAATTTATCCGCATGGATCACAGCCCCGATGCCAGCTTTCCCAACGGCATTCCCAATCCGTTGCTAAAGAAAAACCAGCCGCGCACCGCCAATGCTGTGCGTCAACACAGGGCGGATTTTGGCGTCGCATGGGACGGAGATTTTGACCGATGTTTCTTTTTTGACCACAGCGGCGCGTTTATTGACGGCTATTATATTGTCGGGCTGCTGGCCCAACAGGCGTTAATGTCAAACCCCGGCGCGGCCATTATTCACGATCCGCGTATGATCTGGAACACGCAGGACATCGTTGAAACCCTTGATGGCACCGCCATTCAGGCCAAAACCGGCCATGCGTTTCTTAAGGCGGCGATGCGCAAACACAACGCGATTTATGGCGGAGAGATGAGCGCCCACCACTATTTCAAAGATTTCATGTATTGCGATAGCGGCATGATCCCGTGGCTTTTGATTGCGGAATTGGTTTCCACCAGCGGGCAGTCTCTGGCGGATCTGGTTAAAGATCGAGTTAAGAAATTTCCGTCTTCGGGTGAGTTTAATTTTACGATTCAAGACCCGAAATCCGCCATTCAAGCAGTTGAAAATGCGCTTCAATCGGCGGATGCAAAAATATCCCGGGCTGATGGTCTAAGCATGGATTTTGGCCATTGGCGCTTGAATTTACGCTCCTCCAGCACCGAACCGCTGGTGCGGCTGAATGTTGAAAGCAAGGGTGACAAAGCCCTTGTTTTGGAAAAGCTGGCGCTGGTTAGCGGCATGTTGGAAAACCACAGCTAGGTCTGTTTCTTTAGCTCGCGCCGCATGATTTTTCCGGTGGCTGTCATCGGCAAAGCGTCAATAAATTCGATTTCACGCGGGGCGACATGGGGGGAAATTCGGGTTCTTACCCGTTCAATCAATTCGGTTTTTAGGGCCTCATTGGCTTTGCCCTTTGCCACCACAACAAAAGCTTTGATGATCTCGGTGCGCACCGGGTCCGGCACGCCGATGACCGCCGCCATGGAAACATCCGCGTGGGCGGCCAGACAATCCTCGATTTCTGAGGGACCAATGCGATAGCCAGATGATGTAATCACATCATCTTGTCGGGCCGAAAAATGGAAATACCCGTCTTCATCGCGACTGCCTTCATCTCCGGTGCGCAGCCATTCACCGACAAATTTATCCGCGGTTTTTTCGGATTGTTGCCAATAGCCAAGAAACATTTGCGGCACGCCGCGTTTTATGGCGATTTCACCGATCTCGCCTATCGGGAGCTCATTGCCAGCACCATCCAGAATAGCCACATCGCTGCCCGGCACTGCTTTGCCAGTTGATCCGTCGCGCGGTGCAAAAACTGTGTGGGAATTTCCCAGCACCAGATTGCATTCGGTTTGCCCGTAAAATTCATTAATGGTTGTACCGAATTTCTCGCGACCCCAATCGAGCAATTCTGCGCCCAAGGCCTCTCCGCCGGAACCGACCGAACGCAGGTTCACCGGTTTTATCGTAGCTTGACGCATCAGTTTCAGGGCGGTCGGCGGCAGGAAAACATTGCGCACCTCCAGCTTTTCCATCAGCCAGAACGCATGTTCCGGATCAAATTTAGCCATGCGATGCGCCACCAGCGGCACACCGTAATTCAGGGCGGGCATCATCACATTCGTGAGGCCGCCCATCCATGCCCAATCCGCTGGCGTCCAAAGACGATCGCCCTTTTGGGGCAGGAAATTATGGTGCGTTTCAACGCCGGGCAAATGGCCGAGCAACACGCGGTGACCGTGTAATGCGCCCTTTGGCGGGCCGGTGGTGCCGCTGGTATAGCTGATAAAAGCCGGATCATCGGGGCTGGTAACCGCGCAATCAATTGTGTCAGCGGCTTTATCCAGTTCTTGCCAAAAATCAAGAACACCAGATTCGCGCTGGTCTATGGAATAAATCGCCTGCAAGGCCGGCAGATCATCGCGAATATTCAGAATTTTTGGCAAGCTTGCACCGTCGGTCACCAGTGCCATCGCACCGGAATTTCCCAAACGAAACTGCAAGCCATCTTCACCAAACAAAGTAAAAAGCGGCACCGCAATAGCACCGAGTTTGTAACAAGCCAAATGCGTCAGGATGGTTTCGGGGGTTTGGGGCAGCAGCACTGCGCAGCGGTCTCCGCGCTTCAACCCATGCGCTGCCAGCGCATTTGCCAACCGCGACGAGGCGCGGGAAAGCTGACCATAAGAATAGTTTTTAATCGACCCGTCGGATTGCAGATAAGTTAATGCCAAACGGTCAGGATAGACGCGCGCCCAACGCTCACAGATTTGTTCTGCTATGTTATAAAATCTAGGCTGCGGCCAGCGAAAAGCACTGCGCATATCCTGCCAGTTATCAGATTTTTGGATCAATGTTTCGGGCTGCATAATGTCCTCTTTCGCGCATACCATACCAGCCATATTTGTGATGCCAAGCAATTTACTTGCTCTCACCAACGGGCAGGCATAGGGTCCAAAAATGACCCAGATTCCAAGCCTTGTTGACCCGTTTAACCGCACCATTGATTACCTTCGGGTGTCGGTGACCGACCGTTGTGATTTTCGCTGTTTCTATTGTATGTCGGAAAACATGACTTTTCTGCCAAAGAAAGAATTGCTGTCGCTGGAGGAACTGGACCGCATGTGTTCAGCTTTTGTTGATCTTGGCGTTAAAAAACTGCGCATCACCGGCGGTGAACCCTTGGTGCGCAAAGGCATCATGACCTTTTTTGACAAGATGTCTCGGCATTTGGCTTCGGGTGCCTTGCGGGAATTAACCCTGACCACCAATGGCTCTCAGTTGGTGCGATTTGCCCAGCCTTTGTGGGATGCTGGGGTGCGGCGGGTGAATATATCGCTTGATACCATTAACGACGAAAAATTCACCAAAATCACCCGCTGGGGACGGTTTGGCCAAGTGATGGACGGTATTGACGCCGCCCAAAAAGCCGGCATGGCAATCAAGATTAATGCGGTTGCCCTAAAAGGCACAAATGATGATGAAATCCATGACATGGTGGCATGGTGCGGGCAACGCGGCTTTGATCTGACGGTGATTGAGGTTATGCCGATGGGCGACCTTGGCGAGGATAACCGGCTGGACCAGTATTGGCCATTAACGGATGTGCGTGCCGAAATTGCCACCCGCTGGACGCTTACGGATATTCCGCTGAACACGGGTGGACCGGCGACCTATGTGCGGGTTGAAGAAACCGGCGGGCGCATTGGTTTTATTACCCCGCTGACCCATAATTTCTGCGAAAGCTGCAATCGGGTGCGCCTGACCTGCACCGGGCAGTTGTTCATGTGTCTGGGGCAAGAAGACGAAGCAGACCTGCGCGCGGTTATGCGTGATAACCTGACAAATGATGCGCCGCTGCACGCCGCCATTCGTAAAGCGATTGATCGCAAACCCAAAGGCCATGATTTTGATTATTCCCGCCAAAAAGTCGTCGGCGAAATGTCGCGCCACATGAGCCATACTGGCGGATAACACGAAACTGTTACCACCATTACCTCATAACGTGTTAGGTTATCTTCATAAAAAAAGGGGAATATCATGTTAAAAAAAATTACGCTCAAAACCGTCTTAATTACCGCTGTGCTAGCTGCATCAGCTACTGCGGGTGGCCATACGGAAATCGAACAGCGAATCGGTGCCATGAAAGCCGTCGTCGGAGAAATGCGCATCTTGGGTGGTATGGCACAAGGCAAAGTGGACTATGATAATCTTGCAGCGCTCTCGGCGCTAGAGACCATGCGCAATGCCGTAGCCACTGCGCAGCCATTATTTGGCACCCCGCCTGTCGATGGCGAAGAAACCCGCGCCATGGCGGCGATTTGGGAAGATGGCTCGGAATTTGATGCGGGAATAACCACATTACTGGCTGCTCTTGATACAGCAATTGCCGCCGAACCTGCTGATCTGGCAAGTTTCGGGCCGCTGTTTGGCGCGGTTGCCGGAACCTGCAAAGCCTGTCACGAAAATTATCGTGCGCCTGAGGAATAAAGCATTTTTTGCAGCACTGCTTGGCGGTGCTGCATTCTGGTTTTTAACCCAACCTGACAATTTAGACACCGCGCTGGTCGCGGGCCTTATCGGAGACCCTGCAAAGGGCGCGCAGGTTTTTGCCATTGGTGGTTGTGCATCTTGCCATTACGCAAAAGACGCCAAAGGCGAGGCCCGTTTGATGCTTGGCGGCGGGCAGGCATTCGCCACGCCATTTGGCACTTTTATCGCACCCAATATTTCCAGTGACCCCGATTTAGGTATTGGTGGCTGGACAAATTACGAATTCGCCAACGCAGTTTTGCGGGGCATCAGCCCGTCGGGGCAGCACTATTATCCGGCATTCCCGTTTGGCTCCTATACCCGCATGACCGTTTCCGATGTGGTTGATCTCAAGGCCTATATGGATACGCTTCCTGCGGTTGCACAGGTGAATATTGCCCATGAACTGCCTTTACCGTTTCGACTGCGCCGTGGTCTTGGCCTGTGGAAAATGTTATTTCTGGATGACCGTAAAGTTGCCGAAACCATTGAAATGCGTGGCCAGTATCTGGTCGAAGGCCCGGGCCATTGTGCAGAATGTCATAGCCCGCGCAATATGCTGGGTGGGATGGATGCCAACCGCTGGCTGGCCGGTGCCCCAAACCCCAGTGGTAAAGGCCGAATTCCCAATATTACGCCACATAGTCAAGGCATTGCGGATTGGAGCGTTGATGATCTGGTATATTATTTTGAAACAGGATTCACCCCTGAATTTGACACAGCGGGGTCTACGATGGTGGCAGTGATTGAAAACCTTGGCGTGCTACCCGTGGAGGATCGGCTTGCCATTGCCCGATACCTGAAATCTATTCCTGCCTTACCCGACGCCAGCAAATAAATCCGATCTGTTTGACAAAGCACTTTTGGCCAAGGCCGAATCCTGCTAACCAATATTTTTTACTGCGGAGACAGGCGTGTGAGCTATCTGATTGGTGTCGACGGAGGCGGAACCGGCTGCCGTGTTGTGGTTGCAGATATGGCCGGGAATGTTCTGGCCGAAAGCAACGGCGGTGCCGCAAATATTGCCACCAATCTGACCAGCTCAAAAACAAATATTCTTGGAGCGGTCGAAAAGGCTTTTGACAAAGCGGGGCTTAAACGCGCTGAAATTGCCAATTGCAGCGCGGTATTGGGTTTAGCTGGGTCAAATCTGGATAACCATGCGGCTGATTTTAACCGCGAATTACCCTTTAAACACAGCCAGATTGTCAATGACAGCCGCATCACATTGGAGGGCGCGATTGGCGCGTCACAAGGGTGCATTGCCGCAATCGGCACCGGCTCAGTTTTTGCGTGTCGTGATCACCAAGGCGTGCGGATGCTGGGCGGTTGGGGTTTTTTGCTGGGCGATGATGGCAGCGGCGCGGCGCTCGGGCTTGAATTATTTCGCCGCTCGATTCTTGCGGCTGACGGCATTCAACCCCATTCGAATCTGACCCGTCAGTTTTTGTCAGGCTTTGATAACCAGATCAAAAACATCGTCAAAGCCGCGGCTGAATATGCGCCCAAAGATTTTGCCAAATACGCCCCCGATATTGTCGCGGCAGCCAAAGCGGATGATGTGAATGGCAAGTTGATTATGACGCGGCAAGTTGATCTGGTGGCCAAAAGCATTAACGCCACCGGTTTTGACCCTGCCAAACCGTTTTGTATGCTCGGCGGGCTTGGCTTGATTTATCTGAAATTATTGCCTCAAAAATACCAACAAGCCGCACAGCCGCCCGATGGCGATGCTTTGTTTGGTGCTTTGCGCATGGCCATCCAGCTTTTTGCCAAAGCCTGAGCCAAAGCCCATGAAATGGCTGAGCTATGGGTTGGATTTGTCCGTAGAAAGTTTTGAGCACTTATAGCACTATTCGCCATCAAGGAGACAAAACATGGCACCAAGACGCGAAAATGAATTTCGCAATGAAAGTCATATAGTGCGCGGTGAATGAGAAACCTAAAAAAGACTTCGCAATGCGGACAAGTCCAAAAATCCTCGCGACATGGGTTAGTTCCAGCGGTCAGCAATCCCGTCAAGCACTTGTGCTGCCCCGAATGTGCTGGTCGGAGCGTTGCGGATTCGGTTGAAATTCTCGCTAGGGTCATAAAGCTCAATTCCCAGCGCCAGATTTTCAGGGGTCAGCAGGCCCATTGCTGCCAGCAACCGATAGGCCGCAACATTTTTCTGGTGCGTTGCCGAAATAAGATTTGTGCGGGCGTTCAACAGGTCTTGTTCAGCGTTCAGAATATCAAGAACGGTGCGCGCGCCCAGATCTGCTTCCTGTTGAATGCCGTCATAAGCATATTGCGAAGCTTCGATCTGCAACTGGCTTGCAGCAATAGAGGCATTGGCAATTTGCAATTCAAACCAAGAAGCAGCGGTGTTCTGGCGCACCACAACCCGGGTATTCTGGGTTTCGGCCATACGTCTTTCAACAATGATTCCAGCCTGCCGAAGTGCAGATGAAATTGACCCTCCAGAAAATATCGGAACCGAAGCAGATAAACCAACGCTGGCAGAATCCCGCCATTGTTTGTTACCCGAAAAGTCATCCGCATAAGTGCCCCCAACCGAAGCATTGGCTGACAAGCTGGGCAAACGCGCATTTTGGGCGCGGCGCATGTCAAGTGCTGCGGCTTTTTCAGCGTGATGGGCTGCGTTCATCAATGGATGGGTTCTGATCGCGATTTCCTCTGCCACGGCCAAATTTCTTGGCAGATGCGGCAATGCTGGCGGCGGGCTTAGGTGTTGCGGGGCAACGCCAACGGTCGCTCGGTAAATTTCTGAACTGATTGCCAAAGCACCTCGACTGGCCGCAAGGCTGCTTTGTGCTGCCGCAAGCCGTGCTTGGGTTTGTGCCACATCGGTGCGGGTTACCGCGCCAACCGCAAAGCGGTCTTCAGCGGCCTGAACCTGTTGCTTCAGAACATTAACATTATTTCTGGACAGGGTAACAAATTGCAAATCGCGCCGAACATTCAAAAACGCGGTTGCCGCATCCAGCATCACGGATTGTTCAGCATTGCTTAAGCTGGCCCGCGCCGCCAACACTGATTCAGTGGCCGAAGCCACGGCATCACGAGAGCGGCCCCCGTCAAACAAGATCAGGCTGGCATTCAGTGAAATTGCATATCTGTCGGTTAAATCATCGCCAGCAATTGGCGCTCGGGACAAATTGGCGCTGCCGGTTAATGCCAGCGTCCCACGGCGTGCCGCAATGGCTTGCGCAACGGATTCGTCCGTGGTGCGCAATGCCGCGCGGTTAATTGCCAATGTCGGATTGGTTTCATAAGCCAGCCGCATCGCATCCAGCAGGCTGTCAGCCGTTGATGGCAGGGCAAATGTTGTGGCCGAAACGGAGACACACACCATCAGTATTTTTTGAAATTTTGAAACCACGTCGATTCTCCGAATCCAAACAAGGTGTTGAAGGCTAACGGCTTTGCGTCTTAGCGCAAGGATTCGTTGTTTTAAAATTCAAATCGCTCAGATTTTTCAAATCCCGGCAGAATTGGCGCTGTGGCATCAAAAGACCAACGCCAGTCAATGCCGGTTTTGGTTTGCAGGCCAATCATGCATTGGCCAAGCGCGTCTTGCATTTTGATCACGACAATCCGGCCACCGACCTTAAGCTGCGCCAGTAAGGCGTCTGGCACTTGCGCCACGCCGCCCTCTATCATAATTGCATCATAAGGACCGTGCTGTGCTGCGCCTTCCGCCAGTTTTCCAATCTGCACAATGGCATTATCCGCAGATTGCTCTGCCAGAATGCGTTCGGCTTCGGATGCCAAAGCCTCGTTTTCCTCAACCGCGATCACCGCTTCGGCCAAATGGGCAATCAGCGCACTGGAATAACCAAGGCCGGTGCCAATATCCAGCACCATATCTGTGGGTTGAATATTCAAAGCATCCAGCATTTTGGCAATAACGCGGCTGTCCAGCACCACACGGTTAGCCCCCAGCGTAATATTATCGCCGCTATAAGCCACTTCGCGCATGTCGCGCGGCACAAATTCTTCTTTCGGGACCGATAACATCGCCTCTATCACCGGATAAAGCGTTACGTCCGACGGGCGAACCTGACAATCGACCATAGCAATTCGGGCAGCAACAAAATCGGTCATTTCAACACCTATATACGGGCAAGAGATTCCAGAGGTTTTGCCACATTCCACCCCAAGGAGCAACTGTTGAGCAAAAAGAAATCAGAGGTCTTTTGGCTGTTTGGCATCTATATCAGGTGGGTCGTCATACCCTGCCCAGCCATAATCGGAACCAGTTTCGGGAAGGTCCGCTTCTTTAACTGCGTCTAGCATATAAGCCTTTGAAATGAAATTCGCAGTCACCGGCGCCGTCAGAAACAGGAATAAAGAGATCATCAATTCATGCAGTGATAATTTACCGTCAACAAAATAGAAATAAGTCATTGATCCAATCAAAACGCCGCCAATCCCCAATGTGGTTGCCTTGGTTGGCGCGTGCAAGCGGCGCATCGTGTCCGGTAATTTGATCATCCCGAATGACCCGACCAACGCAAACAAGCCGCCAATAACGATAAAGCCAGAGATCATGATTTCAATAAAAATAGTCATATCCAGCCCCTATTCAATGATCCCGCCGCGCAAAATAAAGCGGCAATAAGCAATGGTTGAAACAAATCCGACCATGGCAAACAGCATCGATGCCTCAAAATACATCCGAGTACCAAACAAGATACCGATCAAGGTCAAAATACCGATCACATTGATAACCATGGTGTCCAGCGCCAATATCCGGTCAGCAATATGGTTGCTATAAACAATCCGCCAAAGGTTCATCAGCAAGCCAAGGCCAAAACATCCCAGCGCAAATGTAACTGCATAAATAATCATCGAAAAGCCTTTAACAATCTGCGTTCATACCTGTGTTTGATTTCGGCAACAACCGCATCGGGGTTGTCTGTGTGCAGACAATGCACCAGCAAACTGCGGCCATCTGCTGAAATCATGGCCGTAACAGTGCCAGGTGTCAGCGTGATTGTGCCTGCCAGAACTGTGATTGCCTCTGGCGAGGTCAATTCAAGCGGGATCGAAACCCAAGCCGGATGAATGTCTTTGTTTGCCTTAAACAGAATAATTCGCGCCACCGCGATATTGGCAATAACAATGTCCCACATCACCACCAGAATGTATTCGCCAATCATCAACGGATTGCGCAGGCTTGGCCGGTCCGGCCAGAAAGGCGCGGTGCCAATCGGGATAAGAACCCCAAGAAACAAACCAAACAGAATTGAATTTAACGAGGCAGAACTGGCAAGAAACAACCATGTGACGGTCAGCACCGCGGTTAAAATTGGATGCGGAAAAATGCGGTTGATCATTCTGCCCCCAAAACTGCTGAAATATATTCAACCGGCGTGAATAATTGCTCTGCGGTGGCTTGGGTGAATTCGGTTAACGGCCCACCAAACACCGCCAGCAATACCAGCACCGCAATCGGTGCCATGGCGGCGGCAACCGGCAATGCGCTGGTGGTGGCGGTTTTAGCCTCGGCCTCATCCGTTTCATCTGCCTCTTGGATGTTCCAGAATATCATGCTGCCAGCCCGCGCAAACCCGACCACCATCACCAGCGAGGAAACCAAAATAACTGTCCATATCCAGACCATGTTAGTGTTGGTTTGCGCGGCTTCCAGCACCAGTAACTTACCCAGAAACCCAGCCAACGGCGGCATGCCGGCCACCGCAATGGCAACCACAAAAAACAAGCCAGAGATCAAACCGCTGCGGGCCATCACAGGCGACATTCTGATGCCGTCATGGCCACGGTTTGCCATCACCAGATCAGCCACCAGAAACAAAGCCGCTGCGGCAAATGTGGAATGGATGATATAATACAAGGCTGCCATCGCAGCGTCAGGCGTGAACATTGAAATCGCAACCATCACCGTGCCCATCGATGTTAAAACCGCAAACGCTGCCAGCGACATTAATCGTTTGGCCCCCAACACGCCGCTGGCTCCGATCACAATGGTGATCAGGGCGGCAGGCAAAAGCCAGTCTGCGGCCATGCTTCCAGTTGCTGAAACTTCCGGCCCAAACACTGTCGTAAAGAACCGCAAAATCGCATAAGCACCGACTTTGGTCATGATCGCAAACATCGCTGCAACCGGCGCAGGCGCATTGGCATAGGTTGCAGGAAGCCAGAATTGCACCGGAAACAACGCGGCTTTGATTGCAAAAACAATCATCAGCAACATCGCGGCCACCCGTATCAGGGCCACATCCTCAACCGGTAATTCCTGAACTTTTAACGCCAGATCAGCAATGTTCAACGTGCCGGTCACCGCATATATCGTGCCAAGCGCCACCAGAAACAGGCTTGATCCCGCAAGGTTCATCACCACATATTGCAGCCCGGCGCGCAGGCGCATTCCGCCACCGCCAAAGATCATCAAGCCGTAAGAGGCAATCAGCAAAACTTCAAAAAATACAAACAAGTTAAACGCATCGCCGGTTAGAAATGCGCCGGTAACCCCCATCAGCAAAAACTGGAACAACGCATGAAAATGCCGACCACGGCTATCCCATTCGCTGACAATTGCATAGATCAGAACCATCAGCGCCAGCGAAGTTGTCAGCAACACCATCAGCGCCGAAAGCCGGTCCAACACCAACACAATGCCAAACGGCGCATCCCAGTTGCCCAGCTTGTAAACCGAAACGTCGCCACTGGCAGCAATTGCAAACAAACCAATTGAAATAACCACCAAAGCCACGGTTCCCGCAACCGAGAATACCCGCGCCAAAGTCATGTCGTGGCGCATCACCCACGCAATAAGCGGTGCCAAAATCGCAGGCAGCACAACAGGGGCAATAATCCAGTGGTTCATTCGCCCTCCTCCGCAATATCAATCGCATCATCGCCGGTTTCAAGAAACGCACCCAAAGCAATCATTACCACCACAGCCGTCATGCCAAACGAGATCACAATCGCGGTCAGCACCAGCGCTTGGGGCAACGGGTCAGTATATTCAAGCACACCCTTTTGCAGAATTGGCGGCGCATTCACTGTCAACCGTCCGGCAGCAAACAAAAACACGTTCACCGCATAGGACAGCATGGCTGTGCCCAGAATAACCGGAAACGCCCGCAATCGCAAAATAAGATAAACCCCCGTCGCGGTCAAAACACCAATGGCACTGGCAACTAGCATTTCCATGTTATTTGGCCTCCGGTTCGGGAAGGTCATCGGTGCTTGGGTCAAAATCCATCGGTTTGACATTCACGGTTTCGCCAGCGCGACGCGCCAGCCGCGAAAAGCTATACAAAGTCAGCATTACTGCGCCAACAACCGTCAGGAAGACGCCCAGATCAAACAGGGCTGCTGTCGCCAGTTCAATTTCCTCAAGATAAGGCAGATTTACGTAACCAAAGGTGCTGGTCAGGAACGGTTTGCCAGCAAGCCAAGCGCCCGCGCCCGTTAATGCGGCAACCAGAACCCCAAGGCCGATCATCGAATGATATTCGACACGCTGGCGTTCCTGCGCCCATGAAAAACCGCTGGCCATGTATTGCATCAAAAGCGCAATCGCCACCACAAGTCCGGCAATAAACCCGCCACCCGGCTGGTTATGGCCACGCAAAAATATGAATATCCCGACCATGATGGCAATCGGCATCATCACCCGCGTGACCACCACCATCATCATCGGGTGCCGGTCTCTGGACATATTGCCGTCATCGGCCCATGTCGCCAGCCGTTGCGAGGCTTTACCATCCAGCAAGGCCTCCATCAGGCTAAAAATAAGCAATCCGGCAATGCCCAGAACGATGATCTCGCCAAAGGTGTCATAGCCACGAAAATCAACCAAAATCACGTTAACAACATTGGTGCCGCCGCCCCCGATATAGGAGTTCGCCAGATGAAATTCCGATATGGTGCTAAAGTCTTTTGTCATAAACGCATAGGCCAATGCCGCAATGCCACCGCCTGCCATCACTGCAATAAAACCATCGCGGGCGCGGCGCATATTACCGCTTTCAATGGGTGATTTTTTCGGCAGAAAATTCAGGGCCAGCAACAGCAACATTATGGTCACGATCTCAACCGAGATTTGGGTCATAGCAAGGTCGGGAGCAGAAAAATAAACAAAGCCCAGCGACACCGCGATGCCGATGATACCCAGCAAAATCAGTGCCATAAATCGTGCGTGATGGTAAAACGCAATCGCAACCGAGGCGACAACCAGCAAAATCCAAGTCACCACCGCCACAAACGGCACTGGCAGCATTTCGCGAGTTCCCGCAACATTGCCGCCACCGGTAAAGCTGACCACACCCAGACCAACGGTGATGATAACAAAAATCGCCAGATACCGGCTGATCGCACCATTGTGCAACATGGTCGAGAACCACGCCGCCAAGCGCACCGAAGCATTGACCAACTGATCAAACAAAACCTTGGCCTCGGGGCGGCGGGCAGTGTCCCACAACCTTGCCAGCCTGCGCTGTTGGGTCAGCAATATGCCACCGGCAAAAATCGCAATCGCGCTCATGGTTAAGGCTGGTGTAAAGCCATGCCATATCGATATGGTGTAATAGGGCAATTCCCCGCCAACGGTTGCGCCGCTTGCGACGGCAACGATTGCATCAATAAAGAATCTCGGAAAAATGCCAATTAACACTGCCAATGTCGCCAGCAAGGCAGGTGCCGCCAAAAGGCCAATGCCCGGATCATGGGGCGTGGCAGGATAATCATTGCGTTTTTTGCCCGCAAAAACATGCATGATATAGCGAAAAGAATAAGCAACAGAAAGCACCGCACCAAGGGTCGCCAGCGCCGGCACCAGCCATTGGTTGCCAAACCAAATGGTTTCCGCGGCCTCAACCAACATCATTTCCTTGGATAAAAACCCGTTCAGAAACGGAATTCCAGCCATAGATAACGCAGTTATGGTGGCAATCGTGGCGGTAATCGGCATAAACGCCGCCAACCCGCCAAGGCGTTTTATGTCACGCGTATGCGCCGAATGGTCGATGATTCCGGCAGACATGAACAAAGCCGCCTTAAAAATCACATGATTGATAATATGGAAAATCGCCGCAACCGCAGCAAGGGGCGACCCAAAGCCAAGCAGCATGGTAATCAGCCCCAGCTGGCTAACCGTTGAAAACGCCAGCAGCGCCTTTAGATCGTCTTTGAAAAGCGCGATTAAGGCCCCGATAATCATGGTGATTAATCCGGTGGTCGCAACAATATAAAACCACGCGTCAGTGCCCGCCAAAACCGGCCAAAAACGCGCCATTATAAAAATACCGGCCTTGACCATCGTCGCAGAATGCAAATAGGCCGAAACCGGCGTTGGGGCCGCCATGGCGTGGGGCAGCCAAAAATGAAACGGAAATTGCGCTGACTTGGTAAAAGCCCCCAGCAATATCAGCAACAAAGCCGGTAAATACATCGGCGATGCCTTGATCGCCTCACCCTGAGACAGGATTATATCAAGATCATAACTGCCGGCAATATCCCCCAGAATCAACATACCGCCAATCATCGCAAGGCCACCCATACCGGTTACGGCCAGCGCCATGCGCGCGCCTTGTCGGCCCGCAGGCAGGTGTTTCCAATACCCGATCAGCAAAAATGATGACAGGCTGGTCAATTCCCAGAATATTAATAATAACAGCACGTTATTCGATAAAACAATGCCCAGCATCGCGCCCTGAAACAGCAGCAAATAGGTAAAAAACTGCCCCATCGGGTCTTTGCGCGACAGGTAAAACCTTGCGTAAAGAATGATCAGTAAACCAATGCCAAGGATCATCAGCGCAAACAAAAACCCCAGCCCGTCCAGTATGAAACTGACATTCAGGCCCAGAATTGGCATCCATTCAATATCTGCGCGCAAAACTTCGCCGCGCATCACCGCCGGGGCTTCGACCAAAAGCATCACCAGCGCCAGCAAAGTCACAAACGCTGCCGAAGACGCTGCCATATTTCGCCCCGCCCGGATCATCAGACCCGGCAGCAATGCGCCAACAAATGGCAACGCGGCAATAATAGGTAACAAAGTGCTGATTTGGCTCATTCTTGTCCGCCCTGCCTCAATTTGTTATCTTTTAGCCCCTATCCGCTGCTTTTGCCAGCACCAGAATCAGATTTAAAATTGCCTGCCGTAATTTTCTAATACGCAAATAGTCTTTTAATATCAGAATTATAAGTGGGGAAATCGAAAAATATTTCCAACTCAGGTGCTAACTTAAATTGCTTGGCTTTTTTGGCTGAGATCAACAGAATCAAAGGATTACCCTGCCCAATGTGCAAGCCGCAGGCTTTGCCCAGAAAAATCCCTCGGTTTTGCTTTTAACCCCCAGAAACCCCCGCAGAATCAAATGTTGCCATGTTTGAATGACAAGCCAGCGCCGATTTGACAATATTGATCGCAAGCGCCGCGCCCGAACCCTCACCAAGCCGCATGCCCAACGACAAAAGCGGTTGTTTGCCTAGCTCTGCCAACAGCCTGATATGGGCTGCCTCTGCGGAAACATGCCCCGCTAAACAATGATCCAGCGCACCGTCATGGGCGCTTGCCAGCGTCGCCGCAGCGGCGGAGCAAATAAACCCGTCCAGAATAACCGGAATACGTTCCATGCGCGCGCGCGCAATCGCGCCAACAATTGCCGCCAGTTCGCGGCCACCAAGACAGCGTAACACCTGCATTGGCTCCGCCAGAATATCGCCGTGCAACGCAATGCCGCGTGATACGACTTCGGCTTTTTGCGCCAGTCCTGCATCATCAACTCCGGTGCCTCGCCCGACCCAATCCTCGCCCTCGCCCCCATAAAGCGCAGCACAAATTGCTGCGGCGCTGGTGGTGTTGCCGATGCCCATTTCGCCGGTGATCAGCAAATCCGCCGTTGAATCAACCGCGTTCCAGCCCGTGGCCAATGCTGAAATTAGCTCCGGTTCAGTCATCGCCGCCCCGACCGTAAAATCCTGTGTGGGCGAGTCAAGGTCCAAGGCATGAACGGTCAACTTTGCACCCGCAACCGCGCAAAGCTGATTAATCGCCGCGCCGCCCTGTTCAAAATTCATCACCATCTGCGCGGTAACTTCGGCAGGAAAAGCAGAAACCCCTTGCGCCACAACCCCGTGATTTCCGGCAAAAACCAACGCTTGTGGCGCGGTCACTTGCGGTGCAGCCTCGCCGCGCCAGCCCGCATACCAAATGGCAATATCCTCCAGCCGCCCCAAGGCGCCGGGGGGTTTGGTCAAAACCGCATCGCGCGCGGTTGCTTCGCTGGTTACTTTGGCGTTGGTATTCGGCATTCCGGCCAGAATATTGGTAAATTCATCAAGGGTGGAAAAAACAGTTGTTGGCATTGGCTCGCTTTCGTTAATGTGTCGGCACACTCATAAACACAATTCGCAGCGCAGTTGAACCAAAAACGAAACCTAGATGTAAATGCCCGACCAAACCCGAGATTTTGAGCCCCATGACCTGCAAGCAGCTTTCAGCTTGCTAACCCGCTTGCCAATTAGCGTGGATCACGCACGGGCGGGCAAGCGCGGCGCGGGTGCTGCATGGGCTTTTCCTTTGGTGGGCCTGCTACTGGGCGGTATGTTTGGCTTATTTGGCGTAATTCTCGGCTGGATCGGCATTCCAAACGGCATGGTGGCTGCCTTTGTTTTGCTAGGCTTTGCCATGGCCACAGGGGCGATGCACGAAGACGGTCTGGCCGATTTTGCTGATGGTATCTGGGGCGGCACAACCGTTGATCAACGCTTGGACATCATGAAAGACAGCCGCATCGGCGCTTATGGCGCGGTGGCGCTGATTGTGTTTCTATTGATGCGGTTTTCAGGGATTTCAGCCCTTTCAGGCTGGGATTTAGTGCTAACATTGGCCGCAGTCGGGGCGGGATCCCGCAGCCTGATGGTTGGCGCGATGTTTATGATAGACCCCGCAAAACCCAGCGGCCTTTCCGCCAGTGCTGGCCAACCATCCGGGCAGGTCACCGGTGTCGCCTTAATGATCGGCTTGGCCGCTTGTGTGGTTTTAACCGGTTTTAGCGGCATAATCCTGTTTGCAGTCATGGCCATTGCCATTGTTCCGGTCTGCGTTATTGCCTTGAAAAAACTGGATGGCCAAACCGGAGACGTATTAGGCGCAGTCCAGCAATGTGCCGAGGTCGCGGGTCTGGCCATGGCCATCGCGCTGCTTTAAGTGACGTGAATGTTGGCTTCCATAAATGTCACCGCCTTGCCGGTAATCAGAACCCTGCCCGCAGTCCAGCCATGTTACCAACACAACATAACTTACCTTTGGGCCGGGCCTCGGCTTTACCTCGGCAGGTTACGTGGCGGGCGCTACCGGTGCTGTTGGTTCAACAGGCACTGGCACAACGCGGCTATCCAGCACGTCGCTGATTTTGGTTTGCGCCACGTCTTCGCCTTCACCGTCCACCGCCGCAACTTCGCGGGTTAGCCGTTCCAGCGCGGCTTCGTATAATTGCCGCTCAGAATAGGATTGTTCGCGCTGATCATCATTTCGGTGCAAATCCCGCACCACTTCGGCAATTGAAATCAAATCGCCTGAATTGATCTTTTGCTCATATTCCTGCGCGCGGCGCGACCACATGGCGCGTTTGACCCGAGCGCGGCCCTTCAGGGTTTTCATCGCTTTGGCAACCTCAACAGGTTCTGCCAAACCGCGCATGCCCACCAGTAATGCCTTGACGGTTGGCACCCTTAGGGTCATTTTTTCTTTTTCAAACGCTATGACAAACATTTCCAACACTTCTTCGCCAACGGTTTGGGTATCAATATTGGTGATTTTGCCAACCCCGTGTGATGGATAAACCACATACTGGTGCACTGCGAAATCGAGTTGTTTTTTAGTTTTGCTCATTTTATTTCCTTGTTACCCCCGCAAAAACGCGCAAGTGGCTGTTCACGGCCAATCGCGCGATGCGGTATTGATTGTTTTCCGAAGACTGCTTCTCGGAATTGCCTCATGCAAGTTTCTATTATTCCATTCTTAATATAGCACAAAATGGGGGCAATTAGAACAGTATCAAGCCTGTTTCATGGCCAAATTCACCCAATTATTGACGATTTAGCAAGTATTTTGCAAAAATTGTTACAAAAGCCGAATCGTTCAGCCGCCTTCGCCCGGTTTTTCGCTGAAATATTTCTCCAACTTGCCTTCTTCGCCGTCGCGCTCCTCGGCATTTGGTAAAGGTTCTTTTTGGCTGATAATCACCGGCCACATTTCGGAATATTTGCGGTTGAATTCAACCCATTTTTCCGCGTCCGGTTCGGTGTCGGGGCGGATCGCATCTGCGGGGCATTCGGGTTCGCATACGCCACAATCAATGCATTCATCTGGGTGGATGACCAGCATGTTTTCACCTTCGTAAAAGCAGTCAACCGGACATACTTCCACGCAATCGGTATATTTGCAGTCGATGCAGGCGTCATTGACGATATAGGTCATGGAATTCCTCGAATCTGAACAAGGCTGTTATTATGCCTGCCCTCGCAGGGTTTCAAGACCCTATGCGGCGCACCGCGTCCATTGCGCGGCGATCTTTTTTGGTAGGCCGCGCGCCGCCACGTTCCGCAAACGGTTTTGTGGTGGTTTCCAGCGGATCAGGTTCAGGCGCCAAGTCGAGATAAAGCGCCTGTGCCTCAGGTGCCGGACCGCGCCGTTCGCCCAGTGCCTTGATTTCGATAATCCGCACCGCATCGCCTTGGGGAAAGGTCAAACCATCGCCGATTTTGACAGCGGTCGCGGGTTTGGTGACACGGCCAGAATTAACCCGAACCCGCCCCAGCGACACCATTTTTGCCGCCAGCGTTCGGGTTTTGAAAAACCGTGCTTGCCACAGCCATTTATCTAACCGCAGGGTTGCTGTCTCGCTCAATCCTTGGCTTTCAATGCAGCAAGGGCGGCAAAAGGATTATCGGGGTCAAACGGCTTATCTTTGCTGGCGGCCTGCGCTGATTGGGGCTTGCCACGGTTTTGCTGTTTGGGTTTGTTTTTGCGCGGTTTTTGCCCGCGCGGTTTATCCCGTTGGCCAGTATTTGGCCGTTTGGCTGGAACCCAGCGGAACGTATAAAAAACCTCAAGTTCCGGTTCTGGCTTTGGTTCTGGCTCAGCATCCGTTTCGCCGGGTGTTTCAGTGGTTATCGCTGTGGCGGTTTCCTCAACAGGTTTGTCTGCAACCGTTTCGGTTTCTGCCGGTTTATCTGCCTCAGGCTCCGCTGTTTTTTCAATCTTTACCTTCTCGCGCTCAGAGCGTTCGGCCGCGTATCCCAAGCCTTGCATAAGATTGGCAAACTGTTCCAGCGTCAGGCCGGTGATTGACAACATATCTGCGTTGCCTTCAAACCCTGCGCGGCTATTATTGCCGCGCAACATATCCGCCAAGCGTTCCAGCATATCAATACGAATGGCACGTTCACCCGCCAGCCGATAACCAGCGCGCGCATAAAATCCGTCCGGCGCGTCCATGACGGCAGGTATGGTCACCAATCCCGGTGGCGGCGCCTCAGGAAAATCATCCAGCCCAGCGTTAAGCGACCAAAGCACCAGCCGCAGCCGCGTCGGGGCAGGTTTCAACATCAGATGTTGGAAAATTGTAAACTGGCCAAAGCGAAGCCCGTGCTTGCGCAAAGTGCCGCGTGCATCTTGGTCAAGCGCCTTGATGTCTGCGGCAATGTCGCTGCGCGGCATCACCCCCAGCGATTCGACAATCTGAAACGCCACACCGCGGGCCATACCCTCCAGCGTTTCGTCGTTTTTCATTAGCAAAAGCGGTTCAAACTGGGCAGCGATTTTGCGGTCAATCCAATGGGCCAATCGACGGCGGACTTTTTCAGTCACGTCCGCGCCGGCTTCTTCATCAACAAACGGTTCAACGGTTGGCGACAGCGCATCTGCGCCCGCCACCAGTTTGCCCACCGCAAAAGATCCCCACATCAAGCCGCCTTGTTGGGTCACATCAAATTCAGCATCTGGCGCGTTATACATTTTGTCAGATCGCAGGTTAAAAACCGGCTGCAACGCCGCCAACCCTGCGGCGCGCAAAGTTTTAGCCTCGTCAGCGCTGGCTTTGGGGTCAAGTTGAAACCGGAAACCCTCAAGTTTCCCGATAAACTGGTCTTCAACGGTGACATCACCGTTTTCATTCACAATCGCCAAAAGGCTTTCCTCCTGCTTTAACCGCCGCATCAACACGCTGGTGCGCCGGTCAACAAATCTTTGGGTCAGACGTTCATGCAAAGCATCCGACAATCTATCTTCTACAGCACCGGTTTCGCCGCGCCAATGGGTTGCATCCAAAACCCAGCCGTTTCGCTGGGCAACGTAAGTCCAAGTGCGAATAAAAGCCAGCCGTTTTGACAAAGTATCTATGTCGCCTTCGGTTTTATCAATGCGGTGTATTTGATTTGCCAGCCAATCATCGGGAATAACGCCTTTGTCACCATGTAAATAAGTAAATATTTGCAGTACAAGGTTGACATGCTCAGCCGAGGATATTTTGCGGAAATCCGGTATTTGGCTGGTTTCCCACAATAAACGCACATCATTTGGCTGGGCGGCGCGGCGCTTTATGTCGGGCATTTCCCACAATGCCCGCAAGGTCAGCAGATCATCCGCATCACGCGCCTTAATCAGTTCGGGATTGCCTGAGGGCATTTCAAGGCTTTTAATCAAGGCCTCAGCACTCCCAAATTCCAGCCTCGAATTGCGCCATTCCAATTTTTTGATCGGGGCAAAACGATGGTGTTCTATGGCCTCGACCCATTCGGGTTCTAACGGCTCTGCCTCGCCGGTCACGCCAAAGGTGCCGTCTGTTTTATACCGCCCTGCCCGTCCGGCGATTTGCGCCAGCTCATTTGGCATCAGGTAACGGTGCCGCCGCCCGTCGAACTTTGACAGGCCGGCCAAAGCCACATGTTTAATATCCAGATTCAACCCCATACCGATCGCATCGGTGGCCACCAAATAATCAACATCACCGTTCTGATACATCTCCACTTGGGCATTTCGGGTGCGCGGGCTAAGCGCCCCCATCACCACCGCCGCACCACCTTTTTGGCGACGCAGCAATTCCGCCATCGCATAAACGCTTTCCACCGAAAACCCAACAATGGCTGAACGCGGCGGCATGCGGCCAATTTTTTTAGCCCCCGCATAGGTCAGCTTTGAATATCGGCTCCGATATTCAAAATGTACGTCTTGTAACAACGCGCTAAGGCGCGGCTTTATCGCCTCTGCGCCCATAAACAAGGTTTCGCTACTGCCCCTTGCGTGTAACAAACGGTCAGTAAAAATATGACCGCGGTCAGGGTCAGCGCAAAGCTGAATTTCATCCACCGCCAGAAAAGCAACCCCAATATCCATTGGCATGGCTTCGACCGTGCAAATCCAATATTTGGCCCGTGCTGGCAAAATGCGTTCTTCACCGGTCATCAGCGCCACCACCTGAGCGCCGCGCAAATCCACAACCTTGTCATACACCTCACGCGCTAACAGCCGCAGCGGCAAGCCGATCATGCCCGATGGGTGGCCAAGCATTCGTTCAATTGCGTGATGGGTTTTGCCGGTATTGGTCGGGCCAAGAACGGCGGTAACGGTGCTTTGCATGGCCGAAATCTCGATAACAGGGGGGATTAGTGCAGAATGCTTATTTGGGATTTTACCCGATCAATTGCATCTTGCAGCCCTTCCAGATGTGGATTCAAGCGAAAAGCAATTTCATAAGCGCTTAGGGCCTCGTCAAGGTTATTCAGCTCTTCCTGAATAAACCCCAAACCAACCATCGCGCGGAAATTTCGCGGGTTAAAAGCAAGGGTGGAATGAATATCACGGGTCGCCATGTCAAGCTCTCCCAATTCATAAAAGGCAATGGCCCGCCCGCCGTAAGCTTCGGCAAATTCCGGCGCATGGTCAATTAAGGCGGAAAAATGCCAGATGGCTTCTTGAGGATGCCCCACATCCAACGCATCAAACCCCCGCTGCAAAAGCAAATCCATGGCGTCCGATCCACTTTTGCGGAATATCAGCAATATCTCGCTTTCCGCAGAACTGCCTTCATCACTTTGCAATCTGGCGAACAGCTCGTCCAGACGCGGGTTTTCGCCAAACGCCAGTTCTTGCGGCATTGCCGGTCCCGCCATCATCAGCGCAACCAAACCAATTATAATCTTGTTTTTCATTCCTTCATCATGCGCGCAGCGCTCCCGATTCTCAATTCCTATTTGCAAATTGACAGTAAAATCTCCGTGCCTTACCTTTTCCCTTACGTTAGGAATATTGAAATTATGGTTGCATTGAACCCGACAATACTTACGTTAACGTCAACCCAAAAACCGGAGACAGATTTCATGAGTGAAATAATATCAGCAGCCGTGGCTGCACTGGCAGAAAAACTCGGCGATGGCGATTTTGACGGTTCGGTCAAATTTGAGATCGAAGGCGAAGGCGCGGTGCGCATTGACGAAACCGGCGTTTCTGTAGATGATTCTGAGGCCGATTGCACCCTGACCGCAACCGCTGACGTTTTTCAAGAACTGATGCAGGGCGAATTGAACCCGACAGCCGCCTTCATGAGCGGCAAGCTCTCGGTTGATGGTGATATGTCCATGGCCATGAAGCTCGGCTCTATCCTAAGCTGATGAACAGCGCGCCGCTTTATGCAGAAATGGCCGAATGCCCTGACGGGGGCGTGGCCCATTTTGTTAGCGCTGCTGATGGCACCAAAGTTCGGTTTGCGATCTGGGCTGGTGGGGCGCGTGGCATGGTGATGCTGTTGCCCGGGCGCACCGAATATATTGAAAAGTATGGCCGCATGATCGGTGATCTGACCAAACGCGGCTTTTCGGTTGTGGTGATTGACTGGCGCGGTCAGGGCCTGTCTGATCATATTGATGGGCGCACTGATCTGGGTGACGTCGTAGATTTTGCCGACTACCAACAAGATATGGCGGCGGTTCTGAACCATCCAACAGTCACCGCATTGAGCGGCCCTCGCCTGTTATTTTCCCACTCCATGGGCGGCTGCATTGCCTTGCGGCACCTGATGGACACGCATGATTTCAAAGCAGCGGTATTTTCCGCACCGATGTGGAATGTTATCATGCCAAAAGGCACGCGCACGCTTGTTGCCGGATTGTCAAAAATCGCCCGCGCCATCGGCAGGGGCAAAGCCCGGGTGCCCAAGTCCAACGGCGATTTTTACGTTTTGAAAGCAAAGTTTGCGGATAATGATCTGACCACTGACCAAAATTTCTGGGATTATATGGTTGACCATATTCGGGCGAAACCTGCGCTGGGATTGGGCGGTGCCAGCATGCGCTGGTTCCGAAGTGCGCTGGACGAATTCGCAAGCTTCAAAACCAGTAAATTGCCCGATTTGCCGATGTTGGTCATGCTCGGCACAGATGAGCGTATCGTGCTGCCCGAGGCGATCCACCACCTTGTTCCCCGCATTCCCAACGCTCAGCTGAAAATTTTTGACAATGCACGCCACGAAATCTGGATGGAATCGCCTGAAATTCGGAAGAAAGCATGGGCCGCGACAGATAAATTTCTAGACGCTATTGTTTAGAATTTCCAACGCCTGTGCATGAAGGCGCGCATCTCCTGCTGCAAGAATTTGCCCGCCCTGATGGGCCGAACCGCCCTGCCAGTTGGTAACAATACCGCCTGCGGCCTCCACCACCGCCATCGGGCCCTGAATGTCATAAGCCAGCAAGCCAGCTTCGATCACCAAATCGACCATGCCCAAACCGATCAACGCATACGCATAACAATCCAGCCCATAGCGGGTTAGTTTGCACTGTTTGGATACCGCTCTAAATGCGGCACCTTCGGCTTTTGTGCCGATTTCGGGAAAAGTTGTGAAAAGAATGGCCTGATCTAAGTTCGCGCATTGGCGGGTTTTCAATTGGCGGGTTTCATCGCCGCGTGTCCATTCCGCTTTGCCAAAACCACCCAAAAACCGCTCACCGGTAAAAGGCTGGTCAACAATGCCCATCACCGGCCCATTACCCGTATCCAGCCCGATCAAAACCCCCCAGCTTGCGGTGCCGCTGATATAGGCGCGGGTGCCGTCTATTGGGTCCAACACCCAAGTCAGGCCACTGCTGCCTTCTTGGGCTCCGTATTCTTCGCCCAGAATACCATCATTCGGACGTCGTTTGGCCAATATATCGCGCATCGCCCGTTCCGAAGCACGGTCGGCTTCGGTCACAGGATCAAAACTATTCGCATCTTTATTGGCAACGCCCAGACTTGGCAGGCGAAAATATTTCAGGGTTTCAACCCGCGCTACATCCGCCAGTTCATGGGCAACCGCCAATAATTCTTGCTTCTCTGCATCCCTGATTTCCATAAAAAAATCCCCGACTGTTTCCAGACGGGGATTTCATAAATTGGTTCGCGCGTCAAACGCTTTTAGGCAACTTCGCTCAGCACCCGCGCCAAATCAAACAAGCGGCGGCGCTGGGCTTCAGGGATGGAGTAATAAGAGCGCACCAGTTCAAGTGCTTCTTTATCTGCCAACAAATCGCCGCGCATATCAGAAGGCGGTGTTTCGGTGACTTTTGCCTCTACATCGCCGGTTTCAAGCCCTTCAAAGAAAAAGCTGACCGGCACTTCAAGCACGCCAGCAATATCCCAGAGCCGCGAGGCGCTGACCCGATTCATACCGGTTTCATATTTCTGGATTTGCTGGAACTTGATCCCAACAGCTTCGCCAAGTTGTTGTTGGGTTTTTCCAACCATCCAACGGCGATGACGGACGCGTTTGCCAACATGGACGTCTACGAGATGTTTCATTTTAGACCTCTTTTCAAAAAATTAAGCTATTACTAGTAACAGTTGCAATTCTTGCGCCATATTCGCGCTGTGGCGGTATTACTTCCAATTGTAGTATATCTTCACTTTTATAGAGAATCTATTGTTACGCCGCAACCCTTGCGAACCAAAGAATCGCATTTTGCAATCACAATCGCTTCACCATTGCGATATAATTGCAAAATGCGAATTTAACTCGCAATTTTCTTTGATTCCCGCTTCCGGTCGATCGGGTCAAGATAGCGTTTGCGCATGCGAATGCTGTTTGGCGTCACCTCAACCAACTCATCATTGTCGATATAGGCAATCGCTTCTTCCAGTGACATCCGTATCGGCGTGGTCAAGGTTACCGCGTCATCCTTGCCACTGGCCCGCACATTTGACAGTTTTTTGCCTTTCATCGGGTTCACATCCAGATCATTTGGGCGGTTATGTTCACCTATTACCATGCCTTGATAAACCTGTTCTTGTGACCCGATAAAAAACCGGCCGCGATCCTCCAGATTGAAAATTGCATAAGGCACCGACTGGCCTGCTTCCATCGAAATCAGAACCCCCGCACGACGGCCCTCAATATGGCCTTTATAGGGCGCCCAATCGTGGAAAACACGGTTGATCACACCAGTGCCGCGGGTATCAGTCAGGAATTGCCCGTGATAGCCAATCAGGCCACGGCTTGGCACATGCATGACGATGCGGGTTTTGCCCACGCCGCCGGGGCGCATTTCAACCAGCTCGCCTTTGCGCTGGGTCAGCTTTTCGATCACCGTGCCAGAATATTCGTCATCCACGTCAATGGTGGCTTCTTCAACCGGTTCCATTTTCTGGCCGTCGATATCACGGAAAAGCACCCGAGGCCGGCTGATGGATAATTCAAACCCCTCGCGGCGCATGTTTTCAATCAACACACCCATTTGCAGCTCACCGCGCCCTGCAACCTCAAAGCTCTCACCGCCGGGGCTGTCAGTGACTTTGATCGCCACATTTGATTCAGCTTCTTTTAACAATCGATCCCGAATAACCCGCGACTGGACCTTTTTCCCATCACGCCCTGCCAATGGCGAGGTGTTGATGCCAAAGGTCACGGTAATGGTTGGCGGGTCAATTGGTTGGGCCTCAATGGCCTCGGTAACCGATTTATCACATAGCGTATCGGCCACGGTGGCTTTGGTCATACCGGCAATGGACACAATGTCCCCTGCCACGGCCTCGTCAATGCCAACCTGATCCAGCCCGCGATAAGCCAACACTTTGGTGATACGAAAATTCTCGATCAGCTCACCCTGCATATTTATGGCTTTGATCTGGTCGCCAGCCTTTGCAGTGCCCGATTCAACCCGCCCTGTCAGAATACGGCCCAAAAATGCGTCCCCCAAAAGCGTTGTCGCCAGCATGCGAAAAGGCTCATCCGTCGCCACAATCTGTTTAGGTGCCGGAACATGTTCAATAATCAAATCAAACAGATCATTCAGATTTTTGCGTGGCCCGTCCAGTTCGTTGTCAGCCCAACCCAGAGGCAAACAACACAGGGAAATCAAGCTGGTCATCATTGGCATCCAGATTGGCAAACAGATCAAAACAAAGATCATGGGCTTTGTCGGGTTCACCATCGGGCTTATCCACCTTGTTGATGACAACAATCGGATTCAGGCCCAGCGCCAGTGCTTTTGAGGTCACAAATTTAGTTTGCGGCATCGGGCCTTCGGCTGCATCCACCAGTAAAACCACCCCGTCAACCATTGACAAAATGCGTTCGACTTCGCCGCCAAAATCAGCGTGGCCGGGGGTATCAACGATGTTGATCCGCACGCCCTTCCATTCAACAGACGTGGCTTTGGCCAGAATGGTAATGCCGCGTTCACGCTCCAGATCATTGCTGTCCATGGCGCGCTCAACCGTGGCTTCGTTTTCGCGGTAAATACCCGATTGTTTCAGCATTTCATCCACAAGTGTGGTTTTCCCGTGGTCAACGTGGGCGATGATCGCAATATTGCGCAGTTCCATAATTCCGGCCTTTTACAAAAAAATGCGGGGCTTACGCCATGGCGCAACCCCGTTTGGCACTGCCTTACGCCTATGGCTAAGATATAGCAAGTTATGGCTTGTATTTTGTTGCCGCAGCCACGGTGATCCGTCAAAAATCTATTAGAGTTTCACTGATCGCATCCCATTCCGGCTCTAGCATCATATCAATAAGCTTGGTCGGGGCGCAAACAAGCTTGTATATATCCTCAAGTGTCCGCTCTCCAGATGCAATTTTTTGCCTTGCAATTAGTCTAGCTGCTTGGGGGAATAGTAAGCTCATTGCTTGGAATTGCGCCAATATATCCGTCGCAGCAATTGCGTCCGCAAAATCTATTCCATTTGATCTTGAAGGACCCAACAATTTTGAAACTAGGTCCCTAACTTGCTCAGGCTCTTTTACTTTACGCACTTGCTTGTCACACAAATGCACCAATTCTTTCGCACATATTGCTCGCTGCTCTTCTAAATTTACATTCGCAGGATAAACAATAATTGTGACTCGCTCGGGATCTGAATACACTCCGGAGCGCTCAATATACTGATAAAAAACGCCTTTTAGCTTTCCTGTATCCATTTCTTCTGGAGAAATAAATACCTTTTCTTGAGCGCCCAGCCTGACAATAGCTTGGCAAATCTCAGGAATTTCGACCGGTAAACTGGTAATGTTTTGGAATTCTTCCACAAGTTTTCTGAACATAACTCTCTCAACAAAATAGGCCCAAGCGAACTTGGACCTACCAAATATTGATTCATATTACCAGCACTTAAACGTGTGTTTTTTTGATACCTGACATAGGAGGTTGATCTACAGGTCCCTTTGCTTGAGCAGATCTAATCACGCGATCAGCCTCGCTTGACATTTCTGCCGTTGTTAAGCCACGGTTAACTCCCGGCAAAAATTTAATATTAAGCAACTCTCGACCCTCTTCAAATAGAAGAGAGTGGAGCTGTTCTTCACCACTTTTTAACATTTTGTTCTCTCCTTTGGCCCTAAGCCTACTCTTGCTCTCTAACGCGCATCTCGCGTTCAAGGCACGTTACTAATAGCTACAACTTCTGCGCCTAATGTATGACTGACATAAGCCAGCCGAAACTTCTTTCTCATTAAGACCAATTTACGTTGGCCCTTTTGATCGTCGCGGCGCGTTTATCGAAAACAAACCGCTATTACAAGTTATTTGTCACATAACAATCCAATAAATACAACTTAAAACGGACCACTTGCATATAATAACGATTCTATTCCTAACATTAGAAACACCAATGATGGCACCACTTCTTGAACCACTAGTTAATACTCTCATGTCAAAGATCAATATTTACATCAAAATAGCACAAACATTTTATCGTTGCGTGAATAGAAAAATCTTCGAGCATAGGATTAATAATTTGTTCTTCTTTTCAATGAACACAACAGGTGCCATATTCGATATTGGATATACCGTTACAAATAAGTCCTCACCCAAAAGGCCAAACCCATGCGCGCCATGCAACTCCACCAGCTTAACCAACCGATGCAATTAAACAATATCGACATCCCCGAACCCAAAGCGGGCGAAGTGCAGATCCGCGTCCATACCTGTGGTATCAATTTCGGCGACACCCTGATTGTGCAAGGCAAATATCAGGAAAAATTTGATCTGCCATTTACGCCCGGCATGGAAATCTGCGGGGTGATTACCACGCTTGGCGACGGGGTTGACGGATTTCCGGTTGGCACAAGGGTGGCGGCATTTGGCGGCTCGGGCGGCTTGGCGGAATATCTGTGCCTTGATGCGGCGCGCTGTGTGCCGGTGCCACAAGAAATGCCGGATATAGAGGTCGCGGCATTTCTGGTGGCTTACGGCACCAGCCATGTGGCGCTGGAACACCGCGCAAACCTGCAAAAAAGCGAAACATTATTGGTGCTAGGCGCATCGGGGGGCATCGGCCTAACAGCAGTTGAGCTGGGTAAGCTGATGGGCGCAAAGGTAATCGCCGTGGCGCGCGGGGCTGAAAAACTAGCCGTGGCAAAAGCAGCAGGCGCAGACCATCTGATCGACAGCGAAACGCAAGATATCCGCGAAATCGTCAAATCCCTTGGTGGCGCAGACGTGGTTTATGACCCTGTGGGCGGCGACCAGTTCAAGGCCGCCCTGCGCAGCTGCAACCCCGAGGCCCGCATCATCCCGCTTGGTTTTGCCTCGGGTGATATCCCGCAAATTCCCGCCAATATCCTGCTGGTCAAAAATATTTCCGTGGTTGGCCTTTATTGGGGTGGTTATGCCAGCTTTAAGCCAGAGGTCCTGCTCAAAAGCTTTTTGCAACTGTTCGGCATGTATATAGACGGCAAGCTAAAACCCCATGTCAGCCATGTTTTGCCGCTCGAGCAGGCCAACGAGGCCTTGGCCCTGTTAGCAAACCGCAAATCCACCGGCAAGGTTGTCGTGCAGGTCTATTCAGCCGCCTGAGCCACATTAACCCCGTAAGCCGCCCGCACATAATCCGCCAAAGCCTGCGCCATATCACGCTGCTTACCATGGCTTACATACATATTGATGTTGAACATCGGCAATTCGGGCAAGGCACCATTATGGCTAACCGCCTCCATATAGGGCGAGGTCGCCCCCGCCAGTGAGGCATGAATAGCAAGGTCAGCCGACACACTGGCCTCGATGGTGCGGGTGGAATTTGATTCCACCGCCATCTCCCAATCCAGCCCCGCTTTTGACAAAGCCATCTGCGCCGCGGCGCGAAAAATACAGTTTTTCTCAAATGCCAGCCGCAGCGGGCTTTCTTGCCACACGTTGCCCTCAGGCGCACCCACCCAGATCAGCGGCGCGCGCTCAATTATCTCGCCATCTTTATCTAGGCCGGATTCCGTGGTCAAAATCAAATCAACTTCGCCCGCCTGCAATTTTTCCTTTAGGCGCGTGGTGAAAGACGACAAAAGCTGCACCTTGACCCGCGGAAATTCCTGCGCAAAGCGCTGCAAAATCCCCGGCACATGCGGGTAAACAATGTCGGACGGCACCCCGAAAACCACCTCGCCCTCAAAAGCGTGGTCCGTCATGCGCGACCAGACCTCGTCATTTAAGGCCAGTATCCGCCGCCCGTAACCCAGCAATTGCTCGCCATGCAACGTCATACGAACCCCGCGCCCGTCGCGCGCCAATAGCGGCTGGCCGAGCGCTTGTTCAAGGCGTTTAAGCTGCATCGAAACGGCGGATTGGGTCAGATGCAATTGGGCGGCGGCCTTGGTCACACCTCCGGTTTCAGCAACGGTGATGAACGAGCGTAAAGCGGTTAAATCAAGGTTTCTAAACATATCAATCTCCGTGATGCATGGCAGCAAATCTATTCATTTTACTTATTCCAGCGAATCACCCATATATCAACCCATGGAATGAATTATTCCAAACCTAACACAAACCCTTATGGAGGCAATCATGCAAACTCTCGCACTCAAAACTCTGGCACTTCCGGTAATTTCAATGGCAGCGATTGCCACATGGCTGGCATTTGTGGTCCAGCGGGCCAACACCCGCGCCGCGCTTGCAAAACTGGACGATACACATCTGGCCGATATCGGCCTGAACTACAAGCAAGCCAACAAAGAATTCCGCAAACCATTTTTTGTTTGAATTCAACATCTTATGATTTTAAAGGGCGCTTCTGGCGCCCTTTTTTGTTGCCATAACCTGCCCTTCGGGCGGTGGCCTCGCTACGCTCGGTTTTGTGTTCGATGGCTGCATTACCGTCAGCGCATTCCTTTGCATAGGACACACGCAGCAGATTTACTGGCAAAGTCAAACAATTTTTTGACTTGCTCTAAGGAGGAATTGCTCTTATTCGCCCAATACTTTAAGTGGATGTATTTTAACTTTGGACTACAATTCGTGCAAAAATATTACTCTAAACATCCAAACGCAAAACGAATTCATTATTTGGATGATGTTTTCAATGCAATAATAGTGATTATAACCCCCATATTTCTTGTTGTTTTCGGTGTTTTTGATTTCACATTTTTGACGGCACCCGAGCAATATTACAACTATATTCCAAAGATTAAACGGGACATCGAATTTATCACAGAAAATTATTCGGAGATCGAGGCAATAAAATTTGCGAATTTTTACGTCAATTCCTTTTTCATTGTCCATTTAGTCCTATTCGCTTCACTGATCGCTCGGCTCACATTTTGGCTGCGAAAGCCTTACGGATATAATTCAGGCGTATTTTTTGCACAGAAGGTTTGGGCCGGAATTGTTGCGATATCAGTAACGGCTTTCCTCGTTTGGTTTGCGCCAAGCTTTTTTCGCGAAGCCGATCAAATTTCCACTACGGGTTTCCCTCCAGGGCTTATGGCTTTAATCATAACAAGCTTTTTTCAATCAGCGTATGCATTTGTTATATATACCTCAGTTGTATTGGTCGTGGCACAGCTAAAAACCTTAATTTTCGGAGATCAAAATGGCTGACCATGACAATGGCTTTGGAATAGGCGACAGCAATAATTTTATTCAGGGACAAACCCTTTTCTCGGGAAGATTACCCAACCCACCGCACGCCCCCATCAGACCGCATTAACCCTTACGCTATATATTCACCTCTGCCTGATACCTCGGTGATATTGCGTCGGGCATGCAGATTCAGAACTGACGGCACCTAGCCTAATCGTAGCCCGCCAACAGTATAAATAAAAACCGCGTCTCCCAATTATAGGCGCGTGGGCACTTAACCGACGCAATGTCACCCCCGCCACCGCTGTATTCACCGAAAACCCAGCACCCCAAAAGCCATCAACTTAAACCGCATTTGAATAAAATGCGGCGCTTTTGCCTGCGTAGCTTTTCTATTTCGCAAAAATATCCGCAGGGTGAATTTGGCCAAAGGCCAAAGAGGGGCGGCAGCCCCTATTCCACCGCTTCAATCAGCGCCAGAACATGCGGCCCGATATCCTCAACAATCAAAACCACGCCCTCGGCATTCGGGTGCAGCCTATCGGGTTGAAAGAAATCCATCACATCGCGCTGCCCCCGCATTTCCGCAATCCCGTTCATAAAAAACGGGTAAAGCGGCGCGTTGTATTTCTGTGCCAGCCAAGGATAAATCGCATCAAACTCCGCCTTATATTCAGCGCCATAATTAGTCACCGCCGGCATGCCCGCAATTAACACCGGCACACCTTTGCCGGTAATCACTTGCATAATACCATCCAGATTTTCCCGCGCCACCGAAGGGTTCAAGCCACGCAGAAAATCATTTGGCCCCAGCTCCAGAATAACCGCATCAATTTCAGCATCCAGCACCCAGTCAATGCGCGCCAATCCGCCAGCCGTCGTGTCACCGGAAATGCCTGCATTCACCACGCGCACGTCGCTGCCTTGTTCATTCAGCCAGTTTTCCAGTTGCGGCACAAAGCCGTCAGTCTCAGCCAAACCATAACCAGCGGTCAGCGAATCGCCAAAGGCCAGAATAACAATTTCTTCCGCCAAGGCACCGCCCGCCAAAAACATCAGCAGTGCAATCTTGTGAATTTGCCGTATGATCTTATATGGCATGGTTAAGGCATTTCCAAAAAAGGTTTTCATATCCATGGGTTCTCCGGCGATTTCACTTCAAGATACCACGCTTTCCCTTTCCGGAAATGCCGGCATTGTTCACATACTTAAGGGCATTTCCCTAAATGTCGAGCGCCATGAGACCTTGGGGCTGGTTGGCCCGTCGGGTTCCGGCAAGTCTTCGCTGCTTATGCTGATGGGCGGGCTAGAACCGGCCACAAGTGGCAAGGTCATGGTTCTGGGGCAGGATTTTTCCACCCTGAACGAAGACGGGCTGGCACGCTTTCGCCGTGATAATATGGGCATCGTGTTTCAGTCTTTCCACCTGATCCCGACCATGACCGCAATCGAAAATATCGCAACGCCGCTGGAACTGGCAGGCGACAAGGATGCTTTTGCCAAAGCCGAGGCAGAACTGGACGCAGTCGGGTTATCAAGCCGTAAACACCATTACCCAGCGCAGCTTTCGGGTGGCGAACAACAACGGGTTGCCTTGGCCCGCGCCGCCGCGCCGCGCCCCAAAATATTGCTGGCAGATGAGCCAACCGGAAACCTTGACGCCGCCAACGGCGCAACCATCATAGACCTGCTTTTTGGATTGCGGGATCGTCACGGTTCAACATTGGTGCTGGTCACCCATTCGCGCGAATTGGCAAAACGCTGTGACCGGATACTGAACCTAAGCGACGGTTTGTTGGTGGACCCAAAATGAAATTTGGCGTTGCAACAAAAATCGCGATGCGAGAATTAAAAGGCGGCATCAACGGCTTCAAGATATTTCTGCTTTGCCTTGCCCTTGGCGTGGCGGCGATTGCTGCGGTTGGGTCGGTGCGCTCAGCCATTCAAACCGGCCTTGACCAAGAATCGTCCGCTCTGCTTGGCGGCGACGTAGAGCTTCAATTCACCTATCGGTTTGCCAATCAATTGGAACGGGATTGGGTGGCAGAGATCACCGGCCAAGCCTCTGAAATCGTTGACTTCAGGTCCATGATCAATCATGATTCCTCAAGTCAAAATGCCTTAACCCAAGTCAAGGGGATTGATGATTTTTACCCGCTTTATGGCCAGATTGAACTTTCTCCACCCATGGATTTACAAACCGCGCTGGAAACCCGAAACGGCCTGCCGGGGTTGATCGCCGCCCCGGCGTTGATTGACCGGTTGCAAGTTACGCCCGGTGACATCCTGCGCCTAGGCACTCAGGAATTTGAATTACGCGCCGCGCTGGTTTTTGAACCCGATAGCGGCGCAGAGGGTTTTGGCCTTGGTCCTCGAATTATGGTAAAAACCGCTGATCTTGCACAAAGCGGCTTGCTTAAAGAAGGCACTTTGTTTGAGACACGATTCAGGCTGTTATTACCTGCGGAGACCAACCTTGAGGCGCTGGAAACCCAAGCGCTTGATGCTTTTGCCGATGCCGGAATTCGCTGGCGTGACCGGCGCAACGCCACCCCCGGGATCTCCGAATTTGTTGACAGGATAAGCATTTTTCTGGTGCTGGTCGGGCTGGCAGGCATGGCGGTTGGCGGCGTTGGGGTTTCTGCCGCGGTGCGCTCCTATCTCGAACAAAAAACCGAGACCATCGCCACCCTGAAATCGCTGGGTGCCACCCGTAGCACAATTTTTTCGATCTATCTGATGCAGATCGGCTTTTTGTCACTGTTCGGTATTGGTCTGGGCTTGCTGATTGGCGGCGGGCTGCCAGCACTGCTTGCGCCTATATTGTCGGATCAACTGCCCATTCCTGTGCAGGGCGGCCTTTATGTTGGCCCGTTGATTGAGGCAGCAATCTATGGGTTTCTAACTGCGTTGATCTTTTCAATATGGCCTTTGGCAAGAGCGGTCGAAATAAGTGCAGCGGGGCTTTTTCGCGATATTTCCACACCATCGCGCCGCCTGCCCCGACCGCAATATTTGATTGTCATTATTTTGCTTGTTGCATTGCTAATTGCATCAGCAGCAATGTTTTCGGGCGCGACGCGGCTTAGCTTATGGGCCGGATTTGCCATCGTTGCTGCGTTGATCACGCTTTGGCTTACCGCTGGCCTGACCCGCAGAATTGCGGCACGGCTTTCACGCTCGCGCTTAACAAAAACCCGGCCGGGCTTGCGCTGGGCGCTGGCTGCGGTTGGCGGGCCGGGCGGTGAAACCAGCTCGGTTATTCTGTCATTGGGGCTTGGGTTGACGGTGCTTGCCACCATTGGCCAGATTGATACCAACTTGCGCACGGTTATTTCCGAAGAATTGCCCCAGCAGGCGCCAGCATTTTTTGTGCTTGATATTCAGGCTGACCAACTGGCCAGTTTTCGCGCCATGCTGGGCGCTGAACCCGGGGTCACCAAAGTTGAAACCGCACCGATGTTGCGCGGCAATATCACAAAAATCAACGGCGTTCCCGCCAAAGAAGTGGTTGGCGACCATTGGGTGATTTCGGGCAGTCGCGGCGTTTCATTTTTTGCTGAGCCGCCCGAGGGCAACGCCATTGTTGAGGGCGAATGGTGGCCTCAAGATTATACCGGCCCACCCTTGATGAGCTTCTCCGAACACGAAGCCAAAGAAATTGGGCTGAAGCTGGGTGACGAAATTTCCGTTAATATTCTGGGGCGCGATCTAAGCGCAACAGTCAACAGTTTTCACGCGGCAGAGTTTTCAGATATGTCGATCAATTTTGTCATGATCTGGAACCCTTCTGCGCTAGAATCCGCGCCCCATTCGCTTTTGGCAACGCTTTATGCCGAACCTGAGGCCGAAGGCAGGTTGACCCGAATTATGGCTGACAACTTTCCAAATATTACCGCAATCGGGGTGCGCGAGTCTATTTCTCGGGTCATCGAAACACTGGATTCACTGGCAAGCGCCATTCGCTGGGGTGCCGGAGCAACCTTTCTGACCGGATTTGTGGTTTTAATTGGTGCCGCAGCAGCCGGTGAAAACCGCCGCATATTTGAGGCCGCAGTGCTAAAGACTTTGGGGGCGACGCGGGGTCGGATATTGGGCAGCTTTGCGCTTCGCTCATTGATTTTGGGCGGCGCAGCGGGGTTGGTGGCGATCCTGGCTGGCTCGGTTTTTGGCTGGGCGGTTTTGACCTATGTGATGGAAGCCAATTACAAGTTTGACCTTTTGTCAGCATTTGCCATTGTTGCCGGCGGCGCATTTGCCAGCCTGATCGCGGGTCTGTTTTTTGCATGGCGTCCCTTGTCAACCGAGCCAGCGCGTGTCTTGCGAAATCGCGGTTAAGGCGTGTAATTGCGCTGTCCGCCAAAATCAGACCCGTTTCAGTTGGATAACAGAAAGCGAAGCAATCAAGAATCCTGTGGCAGCCAGTGACAACCATGTCAGATTATCATCAAAGAAAATCGCCCCGAGAATGACCGCAAATACCATCGAGACATAGTTCGCAAGCGAAACAAAAGTCGCGCCGAAATCCCGCGTGATTTTCAGATAGATCAGCAACGCCAGCCCTTCAAAAACAATTCCGGCAATCGCCGGAACATTTCTTGAGATCAGATGCCATTCATCTGTTACGCCTATCAGAACACTTCCCAAAAATGCTGCTACTGAGACAATAAGCGCTTGGGCATGGGCAATCTGAATCGCTTGGACCCCGCGCGGAAAATGTGAAGCGACATACAGGGTATTGCCCGCATAGAAAACCGGCACACCAAACGCCAGCAGGATCCATTTCCAGTCAATTTGCTGTGCCGCAGCACCGCCGCTGGCATCGTATACAATCAAAACCGCCACAATAAACCCAAGCCCAACAGCAATATACTGCTGTGTGCCCGGTTTCTCAGACCCAAAAACAGCCGCCATCAACACAGTGAAAACGGGCATAGTCGCGATGATCATAACAAACACAAAGACCGACATGTTGGGCGCAACGAGGGTTTCCAGAATAAACGGCAGAATAAAACCAAATGCACCGCTCAGCGCATAGAACTTTACTGTTTCGCGATCAATCGGTGGCCACGAACCGCGCCACATCGCTAATGCACTGTAAAGCAATGCTATGCCAAAGATCGAGGTTGATACGATCACATGTGTTGGGATGCCCGATAAACCTGCGGCCTTTAGGGCCACAAGGCGCGCGCTCCAAAGGAAACCAAGCAAGACCAGTAAAAGAACTTTCATGGCTTTTTTAGCAAGGTGTTAGAACCGGGCATGTCCCTTTTCTGACATTGCCAATACGGGAAATATACATAAGGATTCAATATCATAGCGCCTCACAAACCGAAACATGATGCAGTTATAATTGTTCATGTTAACTTGAGGTCAAGCACATTAATGGCAGCGCGGTTTCGGCTGAAAACTGCGGCATATCGAGGTTAGTTTCAGCGCACCACCCCGTGCATTTTTTTTAAACAGCGACAAATCAAAGCTGCGGGCCTTGCTTGGCGTCAATTCAACCTTTATTGGCTTGGTTAGCTTTGGTGCATCTGCGCTAGCTGACGAACTTTGTGCCCAATTCGGCATCACCGTTAACACGGTTATTGATGCCGCCAACGCCCTAATTAAAGGAACCTGAACCCATGACAGTAAAAGTAGCCATCAACGGCTTTGGCCGCATCGGCCGTAACGTATTGCGCGCCATCATCGAATCCGGTCGCACCGACATCGAAGTTGTTGCCATCAACGACCTTGGCTCGGTTGAAACCAATGCCCACCTGTTGCAATTTGATTCTGTCCATGGCCGTTTTCCACAAAAGGTTGTGGTGGAAGGCAATACCATCAATGTTGGCACCGGCCCGATTTCGGTCTCCTCGGAGCGCGACCCGACCAAGTTGAAATGGGATGGCGTCGATGTGGCGCTGGAATGCACCGGCATTTTTACTGCCCATGCCAAAGCCAGCCTGTTGCTGCAATCGGGCGCCAAAAAAGTTCTGATCTCGGCCCCCGGTGCCGGTGCGGATAAAACCATTGTTTACGGGGTTAACCATGACAGCCTGACCGCTGATGATATTATCGTTTCCAATGCGTCCTGCACCACCAACTGCCTGTCGCCGGTTGCATATGTTCTGAATAATCTGGTCGGGATTGAACAGGGTTTCATGACCACAATCCACGCCTATACCGGTGATCAGCCAACCTTGGACACAATGCATAAAGACCCTTATCGCGGTCGCGCCGCAGCGCTTAGCATGATCCCCACAACCACAGGTGCCGCCAAAGCCGTTGGTCTGGTTTTGCCCGAACTGAACGGCAAGCTGGACGGCATGGCGATCCGCGTTCCAACCCCGAATGTGTCAGTTGTGGACCTGAAATTCAACGCCGCCCGCGACACCAGCGTTGAGGAAATTAATGATGCAATCCGCGCGGCGGCGGACGGACCCTTAAAAGGGGTTCTGGCCTATACCGACGTGCCAAATGTCTCGGTTGATTTTAACCATGACCCGCACTCAAGCATTTTCCATTTGGATCAAACCCGCGTTATGGATAACCGCCTTGTGCGCATTCTGACTTGGTATGATAACGAGTGGGGTTTCTCAAACCGCATGGCAGACAATGCCGTCATCATGGGCAGCTTCTAAGCTGCCCCAATAACAGGAGAAGACTAAATGGCCCTCATTACCCTTCGACAATTGCTGGATCACGCCGCTGAAAATAACTATGGCGTGCCAGCGTTTAACATCAACAATATGGAACAATCACTGGCAATCATGCGCGCCGCTGAAAAAACCAACAGCCCGGTTCTATTGTCTGCCAGCACCTCTGCGCGCAAATATGCGGGCGATATCATGCTGCGCCACATTGTTGCGGCTTTGGTTGAAATGTATCCTGATATTCCGATTTGTATGCATCAGGATCATGGCCATAATCAACAGGTTTGCGCCAGCGCCATTCAATATGGTTTTACCTCTGTGATGATGGATGGCTCGCTTGAAGCCGACATGAAAACCCCGGCATCCTTTGATTATAACGTTGATATAACTGCACAGGTTTCGCGCATGGCCCATTGGGTTGGTGCGAGCGTGGAGGGGGAACTTGGGGTTCTCGGGTCTCTTGAAACTGGCGAAGCGGCTGAGGAAGACGGTTCCGGTGCTGAAGGAAAATTAACCAAATCCCAAATGCTGACCGACCCCGACCAAGCCGTGGAATTTGTGAAACGCACCAAAGTGGACGCGCTTGCGATTGCTTGTGGCACCAGCCACGGCGCTTATAAATTCAGCAAAAAACCAACCGGCGAAACCTTGGCAATGGATGTTATTGAATCCATTCATGCCAAGCTGCCCAACACCCATCTGGTGATGCATGGGTCATCTTCGGTGCCCCAAGAACTTCAGGACATCATCAACGAATTTGGCGGTAATATGCCGCAAACCTATGGCGTGCCGCTTGACGAGATTGTGCGCGGTATTAAAAACGGGGTGCGCAAGGTTAATATCGATACCGATAACCGCATGGCGATCACCGGCCAGTATCGTAAAGTGGCGGCCCAAGATGGCAAAGTGTTTGACCCGCGTAAATTCAATGTCCCTGCCATGGCAATTATGGAAAAGCTTTGCATTGAGCGGTTTGACGCCTTTGGCGCTGCTGGCCACGCGGAAAATATCACCCCGATTCCGATGGATGACATGGCCAAACGGTATGCGGATGGCACTATTTGATCAATCCTTCATCCCCACCCTAATGTGGGGGTGATGACCTTGAATAATAAAACAAAAGGCCAGTCATGGACCGTTCTATCAAAATCGCCCCTTCCATTCTGGCAGCCGATTTTGCCAATTTTGGTGCGGAAATCCGCGCCATCGAAGCTGAGGGCTGTGACTGGGTGCATGTGGATGTGATGGACGGGCATTTTGTGCCCAACATCACCTTTGGCCCCGATACCTGCAAAGCCATCCGCCCGCATATCAAAACCGTGATGGATGTGCATCTGATGATTGCGCCAACGGATCAATACCTTAAGGCGTTTGCAGATTCAGGTGCAGATTACCTAACCATCCACGTCGAGGCCGGCCCGCATTTGCACCGTTCCTTGCAATATATCCGCGACCTTGGCTGCAAGGCTGGCGTGGCGTTGAACCCGTCCACCCCTGCCAGTTCAATCAAATATGTGATGGACCTGATCGATATGGTTTGTGTGATGACCGTAAACCCCGGATTTGGCGGCCAGAAATTTATCCATAGCCAGATCGACAAAGTTAAGGAAATTCGCAAAATGATTGGGGATCGCGATATTCATATTGAGATCGATGGCGGCATCACCCCTGAAACCGGCCCGCTAATGGCGGCCGCCGGTGCCAATATTCTGGTGGCGGGTTCGGCTGTATTCAAAGGCGGCTCGGTTGAAAACCCGGCGCCTTATGGCCAAAATATCCGCGCCATTCGCGATGCCAGCGAAGCGGCGCGATGAAAGCAATAATCTGGGATTTGGACGGAACATTGGTCCACAGCACGCCCGACATTCAGGCAGCTGGCAACAAAATGTTGGCAGGGCTGAACCTTGCACCGCTTGATCTGGCAACCATTGAATCCTTTGTCGGCAATGGTATTCCCAAATTTGTGGAGCGCTGTCTGGCTGTTTACGACCTGCCGTTGAGCGATGCAGCGCTAGAGGCCATGCGGGAATATTACGATGCCGATTGCACCACCCTGACCGCGCCTTATGCGGGGGTAATTAACTGTCTGGACACCATGCAGGCCAAAGGCATAAAAATGGCGGTTTGCACCAACAAACCGCTGGTCCCTGCCCTGACCATTCTTGAAGGTTTAGACCTGTCTAAATATTTTGACGTAGTTGTCGGCGGTGACACCTATGCCCATCACAAACCCCACCCCGCGCCGCTTTTGGGCTGCGTTGAGCAGCTTTCTGTGGATATGGGTGATTGTATTTATGTCGGCGATTCCGAGACTGACGTGCAAGCCGCCAGCAATGCCAATATGACATTTGCATTGTTTGAAGGGGGTTATCGCGAAACGCCGGTTGCAGAATTAAAACATGATTTCCTGTTTGATCATTTTGATAAGTTGACAGAATTCTTAAATAATCGCTAAGGCATTCCTGTTTAAGGTCAACAGCACATACGCAGAAAATTGACAGTCCAGCAACGGGTTAAGTCAACCCTGGTGGGTTTGCGATTTAGGGCGCATCAACAAGCTCAATACTTTGCACCCGTATACCCATTATTGTTTTTACCCCAATTAGCCTGATTTGATCGCCTTCAGCTAATTCTGGGATACTGTAAGACAATCCACACAAGTAAGACAACATTTCTGGATAATCTGCCAATGTCAGCCCGCCAGAGCAAGGTCGGCTGTATAAGCGCGGATTTTCCACTATGGCAACCTGCTCACCTTCCTTACCAAATGCAAAAGACACAATAAATGGTAAGCTCGCAAACATCGTGCTTTGCACAAAGAAATAAAATAAAAATATAGCACCGGTATAGAGAGGAATTTTCTTAATTAGAGCCAACTTGTTAAATCCGTTTGGATTTGACCACCGTGGATGAGGGTAATATTGGTCCATTAACCGGTACGAGGCCCAGAACGCTGCACCAGAAAAAAAGGTTACCCAAAAAAGGTTTTCTGTAATGAAAGGGTTAGGAACAAAACGAACAATAACCCCCAGCACCGCCAAGACAGCTATCAGGTTAATCATGTAATAATAAAGCTTGGCCAAAAAAGGTAATTGCGATATCGAATGTGGTTTCATTTATTTGCGTTACCGATCTTCATAAATTTGATACCAAATTAGAAGGCAAACTTGAGGGTTGCAATAGTGGAGAACCCCTCAACTTAGCCACCCCATCACTACGGGCAACGCTGGAAGGTTTCCCATTGGGCTGATACGCTTGGGCCCATGACCCGCAAAACCAAAAACATTCTGTTCATCATGTATGACCAGCTCCGGCATGATTACCTGTCTTGCGCGGGGCATAAAACCCTGCACACGCCCCATATGGACCGGCTGGCGGCCATGGGCGTGCGGTTTGCCAATACCTATGTGCAATCGCCGGTGTGCGGGGCATCGCGCATGTCGAGTTATACGGGGCGGTATGTCAGCTCTCACGGGGCGTCGGCCAATGGCACGCCGCTAAAGGTTGGTGAAATGACGATGGCTGATCATCTGCGCAAGGCCGGTATGGATAGCTGGCTGATCGGCAAAACCCATATGCGGGTGGATCATGCAGGAATGGAGCGGCTGGGCATCAGCACCAATGGCCTCATTGGCGCAAGGGTTGCAGAATGCGGGTTTGATGTGTGGTTGCGCGAAGACGGGCTGCGCGCGGTGGGTGCCGACGGGCCGTATGACGATACGGAATCGCCCTATAATGCTTACCTTAAAGCCAAGGGATATGCGGGGGATAACCCGTGGCATGACTATGCCAATTCGGGGATCTCGGGCGATGATATTGCCTCTGGCTGGTTGATGAAACACGCTGAAAAGCCTGCGAATATTGCTAAGGAAGACAGCGAAACGCCTTGGCTAACCAGCCGTGTGATAGATTTTTTAAACAGCGATCAAGCCAAAAAACCATGGATGGCCCATATCAGTTTTATTAAACCGCACTGGCCTTATATTGTGCCCGCTCCCTATCACGACATGTATGGCCATAACCAGATTCAGCCGGTCAATCGCGCCAAGGCGGAACTGGTTAACCAGCATCCGATCTTTGCCGCGTTTCATCAAAACCCCATCGGTCAGGCGTTTTCGCGTGATGAAGTGCGCGAGGCGGTAATCCCCGCCTATATGGGCCTGATCAAACAATGTGATGATCAGTTGGGGCGTCTGCTGGACCATCTGGAAGGCTCGGGGAGGATGGAAGATACCCTGATCGTGCTGACCTCGGATCACGGGGATTATCTGGGGGATCATTGGCTGGGCGAGAAGGATTTGTTTCATGAACCCTCGGTTAAAGTGCCGTTGATTATTTATGATCCCGACGCTGACACCACGCGCGGCCGGGTTGTGGATGAACTGGTGGAACTGATTGATCTTGCACCAACTTTTCTGGAATGCATTGGCGCGGAAATTCCCGACCATATTCTTGAGGGGCATTCCCTGATGCCGTTCTTGCGCGGCGAAACCCCGAAATGGCGCGATTACGCGATTAGCGAATATGATTATTCACGATCCTCAATGGCGCGCGATCTGGGAGTGACGCCTCGGGATGCACGGCTGTTTATGATTGCCGATCAACGCTATACGTTTATCCATGCGGAGGGCGGGTTCAGGCCGATGTTGTTTGATCGCTTAAATGACCCGCAGGAGCTGGTTGATCTGGGTGCGGATGCTGGCAGTGGAGATGTGATTGCAATGATGTATGAACGGTTGGGAAAATGGTCACGGCGCATGTCGCAGAGGACCACGGTTTCGGATTCGGAGGTGCTGGCAGGTAGCAAACAGGATGGGATTGTGGTTGGCGTTTTTGATGAAAGCGAGGTTCCGACGGAGCGGATGGCAAAATACATTGGCAAAGCAGAACCTTTACCTAAGAATAAACTGAACTAGGGCAGTGCGCGGACCTCAGGGGTGGGCGAGAAGCGCCCTCCCCTCGGGGGGAGGTCCGTGCGCTGCCCGGTAAACCGGGCGGGATATTGATTGAAAATAGTAGCTATTCTCGGTAGTGGGTCACTTTGAAATACGTTTTTTGTAAGTGCCGCGTTTCTTTGGTGCAGCTTCGTTTGCATCTATCAGCGCAACTAAGTCTT
>QIGK01000056.1 GCA_003228875.1 Rhodobacterales bacterium | reverse complement strand
TTGCGCGCGGCGACAGAATAGGCGATATGGGGAATTCGGGTCGATCATCCGGTGTGCATCTTCATTATGAAATCCGAACGGATGGCGTATCTATCAATCCAATGACTTTTATAAAGGCAGGTCGAAATGTTTACTAAAGGCAAAGGTCCGGAAACTCCGGGAACCAAATCATCCACTACTGCGCCGGCTGCGCCAGCAAAACCAACAAGCACGCCGACATCTGCGGCCGCATCAAAGCCAAAGCCGTCACCATCTATCTTGTCTTCGGACCTGACTATCACCGGAAACTTGAACACCACCGGTGATATCCAGATCGAAGGCACAGTTGAGGGCGACATCCGTGCCCATCTGTTGACCGTTGGCGAAGGTGCCACCGTCAAAGGTGAATGTATCGCTGATGATGTTGTGGTCAACGGAAGGGTTGTTGGCTGTGTGCGCGGTCTTAAGGTGCGCTTGACCGCATCTGCACGGGTTGAGGGTGACATCATTCACAAAACCATCGCCATCGAAAGCGGTGCGCATTTTGAAGGCTCGGTCAAACGCGAAGACGACCCGCTTTCCGGCAACAAAAAGATCACAAGCTGATCTATGGACTAAAATAAAGGGGCTGACCCAGATAACCTAAAAAGAGGTTATGATGGGAAGCATGAGAAAGAGTCGTTTAAGCCATTACAAACAGGACCGCCTCACGGAGCATTCTGTTTCGGGATCGACAGCGCGAACAGCCGCGAGTCTGTGCAGCGTGAATCGTAAAATTGCGACCTTTTATTTCCTCCGTCTGCGCGAGATTATCGCCTATGAGCTGGCGGCGGAAAGCGAGGCTATGCTTGCTGGAGAAATCGAGGTGCCATCTCGGTGAATGCAGGCATTCACCTGCCTAGTAACAGACGAAAGTTACTTCGGCGGCAAGCGTAAAGGAAAGCGTGGGCGTGGAGCTGCGGGTAAGATACCCGTATTCGGTATATTAAAAAGGGGCGGAAAGGTTTATACCAAGATCATCCCAGACGCCAAATCCGCCACCCTGATCCCGATCATCGAGCGCAAAGTGGTGCCGGACTCGATCGTGTATTCTGACTGCTGGCGAGGCTATAACGTGCTGGATGTATCGGACTTCCACCACTTTCGCATCAACCATTCTAAGCTCTTTGCCGACCGACACAACCACATCAATGGCATCGAGAACTTCTGGAACCAAGCCAAGCGCCACATGCGCCGATTTAACGGTATTCCTCAGGCCCAATTCGGCCTATATTTGAAGGAATGTGAGTGGCGTTTTAACAACAGTGACCCTTCAGATCAGTTATTACAGCTAAGACAATGGGTTAAGCGTTATTTGAAGTAGTTATCTGGGTCAGCCCCAAATAATTTTGAAATGGGGCGCTTTTGGCGCCCCATTTCATATAAATTAGTGAAACCTTGCTCTAACCATAAATAGCCATCCAAAAACCTGCTTGTAGGGCAAAAAAATTACACTCCTTCAAAGTTTTTCCATCCATTTGACTTTGGCGAGGGGAATTTGATGCATGTTGTTGATTTGAACCAACAGGCTTAATCCTCGGAGCGGGCCTCGGCGCGGGATTTTCCGGTAACCTCTTGTGCCAGTGCTGCGGCCATGAATTTGTCCAGATCTCCGTCCAGTAGCCCTTGAGAATCAGAGGTTTCAACATTGGTGCGCAGGTCTTTGACCATCTGGTATGGGTGCAAAACATAGGACCTGATCTGATTACCCCAGCCCGCGTCGCCTTTATTGTCATGGGCATCCTGAATGCCTTGGGTGCGTTTGCGCATTTCTATCTCATACAATCGGGATTTAAGCGCCGCCATACATGTTGCGCGGTTTTGGTGCTGGGATTTGGCGCTGGCCGTCACAACAATATTGGTTGGCAGGTGGGTCATACGCACCGCCGAATCGGTTTTGTTCACATGTTGCCCACCAGCGCCTGAGGACCGGTATGTATCAACCCTGAGATCGGACGGGTTGATCTCAATTTCGATGGTATCGTCAATCACCGGATACACCCAGACGCTGGAAAACGAAGTATGCCGCCTTGCTGCACTATCAAACGGTGAAATCCTTACCAAACGATGAACGCCGCTTTCACTTTTTAGCCATCCATAGGCGTTTTGGCCTTTTATTTGGTAGGTGACAGATTTTATTCCAGCCTCGTCGCCAGTGTTTTCTGAAATCAAATCAACTGAATAGCCTTGCTTTTCGGCCCAACGCACATACATTCGGGCCAACATAGATGCCCAGTCACAACTTTCAGTGCCCCCTGCCCCAGCGTTAATTTCCAGAAACGTGTCATTGCCGTCTACCTCACCGTCCAACAAGGCCTCCAGCTCTTTGATGGCGGCAATCGGGACCATGGCGGCAATGGCTTCTTCAGCCTCGGTGATTACCTCAGAATCGTCTTCGCTTTCGCCCATTTCGATCAGGTCAATATTGTCTTGCAAATCACTGAAAAGCGATTTGTGATTGTCCATCGCATCAACATGCATCTGGCGTTCCCGCATGAGTTTTTGTGCCTTCGCGGGGTCATTCCACAGGTCTGGATTTTCCGAAAGCGCGTTAAATTCCTCTAACCGAAGTTCTGCTGTTTCTAGATTAAGCCGCTGGGCCAGCAGATCAATAGTTTTGCGGATTTCGACAATCTGGTTTTCGGTTTCTGCGCGCATAATGCCCCCTTTGAACCCGCTTTCTATCGCCGTGACGCGCGGGCTTCAAGCAGCGATCAATACAATCCGCCAGAGGAAAGCCCACCAAAAGTCGGGCGTGGTGGTAAGATAGTGGTTTGGCCACCGATGACCACGGTTTCGCCGACATCTGCCTCGCCTCGGCCAAAGAACAACAAATCGCGTCCCATGGTAAACCCGCCATCAACAAATTCACCATAGGCGCCATATGCCGGTTCTTCGCCGGCGCGGAAAAGCTCAGTTACGACAAACTCGCCCGATGCATTATCGGGCAGCCGTTCGCCGGTGTAACGGTCGATTTTGACAAATACGGTGCCACCCGGTTGCGGGTATTCATAAGAACCGTGGATTTCAGCCATAGCTTTCATAAAGTCCGCAAATACGGGGCCGCAAAGCGAGCCACCAAACGCGCCCCGCCCCATTGGGGTTGGCGTATCATAACCAATATAACAGCCCGCCGCGATCTGCGGGGTAAACCCGATAAACCACGCATCCTTTGCCCCGTTTGTGGTGCCGGTTTTGCCGGAAATAGGCAAGCCAAGCCGCCCAACAGTGCTGGCACCAGTGCCACGAGATACACCGCCCCGCATCATTGAAGAAAGCTGGTAAGCGGTTACCGGATCCATGATTTGCGGCGCATAGTTTTGCACCCACGGCTCCATATCTGTCACCAATTCTTCGCCTTCACACTCCACACAAATCCTTGGGTCATGGCGAAAAATTGTGTTGCCATAGCGGTCCTGCACGCGGTCAACCAATGTGGGTTCCACCTGTTTGCCGCCATTGGCAAACATCGAATAAGCTGCCACCATGTTATAAAGCGTGGTTTCACCCGCCCCCAATGCAAAAGAAAGATGTTCGGGCATGTTTTCATAGACACCAAAACGCTCCGCATAGGCAGCGATCACATCCATACCAACATCTTGGGCAATGCGGACCGTCATCAGGTTTCGTGACAGTTCGATACCGGTGCGCATGGGCGCGGGGCCGTAAAACTTTTTACTGGAATTCTGAGGCCGCCAGATACCATCGCCGGTGCGCACCTCGACCGGGGCATCCACCACGATGGAGGCAGGGGTATAACCGTTATCGAGCGCTGCCGCATAAACAAATGGCTTAAAGGCTGATCCGGGCTGACGCCGCGCTTGTGTGGCACGATTAAACACGCTGGTTTGATAGCTAAACCCGCCTTGCATGGCCAAAACCCGACCGGTTTGCGGGTCCATCGCCATAAAGGCACCCTGCACTGCCGGAATTTGGCGCAAAGACCAAAAATCCAGCGCCTCGCCATCCATGATGGCTTTGACATATACCACATCACCCAAAGCCCAGACATCTGCGGCCACGCGTGGTCGCGCGCCGGGTTCGCCGTTTTCTTGCAATGGCCGCGCCCAGTTTGCTTCGCGCACGGTCAGGAAATGGCCATCTTCATCATCTTCAACATTCTCAATGCCAACCCGCACAGAGCTTTCGCCGACTTCCAGCACAACAGCAAGGTCCCAGCCGGTAATATCACGCGGTAAGGTGCGTTCGTCCAGTGCGGCACGCCATGCTGTCTCATCGGTTAGTTCCTCGGCAGGGATGTTGGCAACAGGGCCGTAATAGATTTCCAAATTACGGTCATATTTTTCTAATCGGTCGCGCAGGGCTTGGGCTGCGACTTCTTGTAAGGATGGGTTAACAGTGGCCCGAATGGCCAGACCGCCGCCAAATAATTCGTCTGATCCCAGCCGCTCGGTCAATTGACGACGGATTTCATCGGTAAAATAATCGCGTGACGGATACTGGCTGCGGATATTCTCAAAATCGCCGGCCTGCACGGTCTGCATGGGGTCCGCGTTGGCCTCGTCGCGTTGTTCTGCAGTGATATATCCGTTTTCGAACATCTCTTTCAGCACAAATGCGCGGCGCTCCATCGCCGCTTTACGGTCGCGCACAGGATGGTAATCATTTGGGTCTTTTAGGTGAATTGCTAGAAATGCCGCTTGGGAAATGGTCAAATCCTCCAATGTGCGGCCAAAATAATTTGCGGCAGCAGCGGTTACGCCATAAGAGCTTTGCCCCAGGAAAACATCATTCATATAAAGCGCTAAAATCTGATCTTTGGTCAAATATCGCTCCAGCCGGGTGGCAAGGATGATTTCGCGGATTTTACGCTCCATTTCAACGGAGCCATCCAGCAAAAAGTTTTTCACAACCTGCTGGGTTATGGTCGAGGCCCCGCGCAGGTTTTCACCTCGGGTTCGAATCACAGTTAGCAGAGCCGAAAAAATACCCCGTGCATCATAGCCTGCATGCACATAAAAGTTTTTATCCTCTGCACTGATAAACGCCTGTTTGACAATATCCGGGATCTCATCCGCAGGGGTAAATATCCGGCGTTCGCGCACAAATTCATCCAGCACAAATCCGTCACCGGAATAAACCCGTGAAAGGGTTGGGGGCGCATAGTTCGCAAGCTGTTCATGGTCTGGCAGGTCTTTTGAATAAAGAGTCAAAACCCCAAGGAAGCTTATGCCACTGAACAACGCGCCAAGCGAGAGCCAAGCAAAAATAAAACCCAAAAACCGGAAAAAACCCATAAACAAATCAAAACCTCCTAAGTCCTAATTGTCCTATAAGGCAGCAGGGTGACAGGGTCAAAACACATAAGCAATGTTTGGCCGTTTATTCAGCGGCAGTAAACCATTCGTCAAGGGCCGCAATGATCGACCTGTTGGCTTCGATCCGCCAGTTTTCCGACAACAGATTGGCAAGATCGGTGGTGTTGGACATAAAGCCCAGTTCAATCAATACCGAAGGCGTATCAACTGCCCTTAAAACCCTGAACCCAGCCGACATTCGGCGCGATGGCGCGTTTTTGTCCAGCGCATAGCGAAGGGTTGAACCCAGAAGATCAGCAAACTGGACAGACGCCGCATTGGTTTCGCGTTGTGCCATTTCAACAAGGATATTGGCGATCTCGTCTTCTTGCCCTAGCAAAACCGCGCCCGCAACAATGTCAGAACGATTTTCAAATTCCGCCCGCTTGGCGGCTTCGTCATCTGATGCCTGTTCGGACAGGTTGTAAACGGTCGTGCCGCGCGCAACGCCGCGTTCAACCGTGTTTGCATGTAAAGAAATAAAAATATCAGCCTGTGAGGCACGCGCCAAGCGAATGCGTTCAGGCAATGCCAAAAATGCATCATCATCCCGGGTCAGCAACACCCGAAAACGCTGAGTTTCCAGCAAAGCATCGCGCAGTTGCAAAGCAAAAAGCAAAGTAACATGCTTTTCGGTGATGTCGTTGCGAACCGCGCCTGGATCAATACCGCCATGTCCAGCATCTAATACCACCAAGGGCAGGCCTTTGGTGCCTGATATTTCGGGTTGAGCCTGTGCGACGGGCAAAGCCCCCGCATCCGGCGCGCCTGATAGTTCGGTAAATTCGGACGCTGTAGCGCGCAATAAATTAAGGGTTAAAATTGTGTCCTCAAACGCAACGGACGACACCACGAAGGGTTCAGCCAAATCCAGCACCAGCCTTGATTGCTGGCTATTGAAATATCCGAATCGAAGATCAGAAACCTGAACCAGACCCGATGCCAAATTGGCTGGCATAAAGGAAAAATCGATCTCGGGGAAATCCAATACCAGCCTGCGCGGGTTATCTAGGGTGAAAACCCGATACGATACCGCGCGCGACAATGCCAGTGTCAGCGTGACGGAATACCCATCGCTAACAAGCGAAGTTTCACTTGGCAAAACCCGGGCCGGGCCGGTCTGGGCTTGAACCCCGGTTAAACCGACCAATAGCCATATAGAAGCAGCAATAAATTTCATATCGAACCTGTATCTTGAATATATGAGGGTATTAAGCGGCTAATAACGCAGCATCAATGATATTTCGATTGTATTTTATAGTTTTTAGCGACTAAGATACAATAAGCACACAACCATGAGCGTTACGTGCTGAAGAATTTTACATAGCCAAAGGGCGTTTTGCCATTTTTTTGTAGGAGCAAAACACCTGTTTGGTCGGTGTTTAACACCGAAACCCGAATCCGACGCCTGAAAGGGCAAGGTATAACCATTTGGCTGGCAAACACCGGCCGGAGAGAAACACGCGATGATGCGCGCAATGAAAATAGCAAACGTAAACCGGTCGGTCCTTCCGATGCGGCATAACCGTGCGCGACTGCGCCCTTTCGCCCAAGCAAAACAGGTAATTCTTACGGTGCTGGCAATTGCCACTGCACCGCCGGGATGCCTGAGTGAGAGAAAATGTCAAAGAAAATGCTTATCGACGCCACCCACGCTGAGGAAACTCGGGTTGTGGTGGTTGATGGAAACAAGGTTGATGAATTCGACTTTGAGGCCCTAAACCGACGCCAACTAGCCGGAAATATTTATTTAGCCAAAGTAACGCGGGTTGAACCCTCGTTACAGGCTGCTTTTGTTGATTATGGCGGAAATCGCCATGGTTTTCTGGCTTTTTCCGAAATTCACCCCGATTATTACCAAATTCCCGCCGCGGATCGCGAGGCAATTCTGGCTGAAGAAGCCGAATATGCACGCCTGAAGGAAGAAGCCGACGAGGCCAAAGCCAAGGCAAAGCCCCGTCGTCGCCGCAAAAAGGCTGAACCAGCGACCGATGGTGTGGTTGAAGACGCCGTTGTAACTGAAGAAGCTGCGCCTGATACGGCTGAGGTTAATGAAGCTGCGGAACCTGTTGAAACTTCAACAGAAATGCCCACCTCAATGGACATTGCCGAGGATTTTGTTGAAACCATCGAAGAACCTGTTGAAGTCAAGGAATTGGGCGAACAGACCGATCAGGATGATCCGGTAGAAAAACCGGTCGTCATGCCCAGAAAACCACGGGTGCGGCGCTATAAAATTCAGGAAGTTGTCAAGGTTCGCCAGATTTTGCTGGTGCAAGTGGTCAAAGAAGAACGCGGCAACAAAGGTGCAGCGCTGACCACATACCTGTCACTGGCTGGTCGTTATTGTGTTTTGATGCCAAATACCGCCCGTGGTGGTGGTATTTCGCGCAAAATCACCAGTGTGGGAGACCGCAAAAAGCTAAAAGACATTGCCGCTGAAATGGATGTGCAACAGGGCGCTGGCCTGATTATCCGCACCGCTGGTTCGCAGCGCACCAAGGCTGAAATCAAGCGCGATTATGAATATCTGCTGCGCCAATGGGAAGAGGTTCGCAGCCTGACATTTAAGTCAACCGCGCCAGCGCATATCTATGAAGAAGGCAGCCTGATCCGGCGCTCTATCCGCGATCTTTATACCAAAGACATTGATGAAATTCTGGTTGAAGGCGAACGCGGCTTTGCTGAGGCGCATGAGTATATGAAAATGCTGATGCCAAGCCACGCCAAACACGTCAAAGAATACAAAGCCGCCCTGCCGCTGTTTTCACGGTTTCAGGTCGAGAGTTATCTTAGCGCGATGTTCAATCCCACAGTTCAGTTGAAATCCGGTGGTTATATCGTGATCGGTATTACCGAAGCACTGGTGGCCATTGATGTGAACTCTGGCCGTGCCACCAAAGAAAAAACCATTGAGGATACAGCGACAAAAACCAATCTGGAAGCGGCTGAGGAAGTGGCGCGTCAGTTGCGTTTGCGCGATTTGGCCGGTTTGATCGTGATTGATTTCATCGACATGGAAGACCGCCGCAATAATTCTGCGGTTGAAAAACGTATGAAAGACAAGCTGAAAAATGACCGCGCCCGCATTCAGATGGGCCGGATCAGCAGCTTTGGCTTGATGGAAATGTCCCGCCAGCGGTTGCGCCCCGGCATGTTGGAGGCCTCAACCCAGCCCTGCCCCCATTGCCACGGCACCGGCATGACCCGATCCAATGACAGCATGGCACTGGCGATTCTGCGAGAGCTGGAAGAAGAAGCCGTGCGGCAGCGCTCCAAAGAAGTGTTGGTCACAGCGCCGGTTAGCGTGGCCAACTATATGCTGAATTCCAAACGCGAACATGTCGGCCAGATCGAAAGCCGTTTTGGCCTGTCGGTGCGCATTGAGGCAGATCCGACATTAATATCGCCTGAATACCGGTTTGAAAAATTCAAAGTGGCAACGCGGATTGTGCCCATTCCTGAAACGCTGCCGATTATTACGATGGAAGAAATGCCAGAGGTTGTGGAAACTGAAACTGCAGCGCCCGAAGCCGATAACACTGAGGGTCAGCCCAAAAAACGTCGTCGCAGGCGGCGGCGCGGCGGGCGGGCGCGTGACGAGGACCAAAAACCTGCCGAAAACGGCGATGTAGAAACTGCGCCAACTGAGGCTGATACGGCCCCTGAAACAACTTCGGAAACAGTAACAAAAACCGACCCTGAAGAAAAACCAAAAAAGCCGCGTTCGCGGCGTCGAACTCGCAAGCAGGTTGAAAAACCGGTTGACGAAAAGGCGGAAACACCGGCTCAGGCGGCACCAGAACCTGCGCCAGCACCCGTGGCAGAACCAGAAACCAAACCCGCACCAAAGAAACGGGCGCGCGCCACTGCGAAAGCCCCCACATCTGAAAATGATGCGGTTGTCGCTCAGCCTGTTATTGCTGATACTCAAATCCCCAAAAAACCGGCGGAATCAAAAAACCGAGGGTGGTGGTCATTGATAGCCAATAAAAAATAAATCAAACGGGCCTTAGTGGCCCGCTTTTTTATGCCATTTGATCAAACGGTCAATTGCCTCGATCATGTCTTTTGTTGATCCTGCGTATGAAAAACGCAGGGTTTTATGCCCACGGACCGGATCAAAATCAAGGCCCGGTGTCACCGCCACGCCTGCCTCGGCAAGGATTTGCGCGGCCAGTTCCTGACTGTTACTGGTGCGGTTTGACACATCTGCATAGATATAAAAGGCCCCGTCTGGTGGCGCAAAATTACCAAACCCGGCTTTTGGCAGGCCATTTATCAATATCTCGCGGTTTTTGGCATAAACCTGACGGTTCTGTTGCAATTCATCATGGCAATCCATCGCGTGCAGGGCTGCGATTTGGCTGGCATGGGGCGCACAAATAAACAGGTTTTGCGACAGCCTTTCAATGCGCCTGACATGGGATTGCGGCACAACCATCCAGCCAATTCGCCATCCGGTCATCGAAAAATATTTGGAAAACGAGTTAATAACATAAACGTCGTCGCTGATTTCCAGCGCAGAAACCGCTGGCTTGCCATAATCAATCCTGTGGTAAATTTCGTCAGAAATAAAGCTGATATTTTTGTCAGCGCAGGCTTGGATAATGTCAGTCATTGCATCACGCCCCAACATTGTTCCGGTCGGGTTTGCGGGGCTGGCAACCAGCAAACCTTGAATGTCCAGCGCAGCCAGATGTTTGGCGACAGGCTGGAATCGGGTGTCTGGTCCGGTTTCTATTCGCATCGGATTAAGACCCAGAGCCTTAAGGATATTGCGATAGCTCGGATAACCGGGATCACCGATGGCAATATTTTCACCTGTATCAAACAAGCTGATAAACGATAATAAAAAAGCTGCTGATGACCCTGCCGTGATCACCACACGTTCGGCTGACAGGTCAACATTATACCATTCCTGATACAGCTTTGCGATTCGCTGGCGCAATTCGGGCAAGCCAAGCGACACGGTGTATCCCAGCGGCGCGTTTTGCATTTTTTGGCTTAGCTGACTGATCGCGGCTTTAGGTGCGCCGGTGGCTGGTTGCCCGACCTCCATATGGATTACGTCACGACCGGATTGCTCAGCTTTACGCGCGGATTCCATCACGTCCATCACAATAAAGGGATTTACATCGCCCCGCCTTGAATTCCGCATCAAAATACTCCTTACTGCGCCCTCCTATTGGCGCAACCCATTGCGCTTTGTCAAAACAAAAGGCTGAATTGATGAAATCTCTGTTATTGTCGTTATCGATGTTCTTGTTTGCCGGATTGGCGACCGCACAAACTGCGCCCTCCTTTGATGATATGACCGTTGAGCAATCCGAAGCCTTTGGCGCGGCTGTCCGCAATTATCTGCTTACCAATCCCGAGATCATCATGGAAGCCGTAGCAGTGCTTGAGCAACGCCAGCAGCAAGCAGCCATGCAAACCGACTTAAGTCTGGTGCAACAATACGCCGAAGACCTGTTTTACGATGGATATTCTTTTGTTGAGGGCAACCCTGATGGCCAAATTCTGATGGTCGAATTTATCGATTATAAATGTGGTTTTTGCAAACGCGCCCATCCCGACGTCAAAGCATTGCTGGCAGCCAATGACGATATTCGCTTGGTGATCAAAGAATTTCCGATTCTTGGCGCCGAAAGCACCCTTGCATCACGCGCGGCGGTATCAGTGCTGATCAATGATGGCGATGAGGCATATTATGGGTTTTATGACGCTGTAATGACCTTTAACGGCCCGCTTAATGAGGCAAATCTAACCCGCATGGCCACTGAATCAGGCGCGGATGCGGCATTGATGATGCAGACTGTTGATTCGGCTTTGGTTACCCAAATGATCCAGAATAATTTGCGTCTGGCGCAAAACATGCAAATCTCTGGCACCCCTACTTTTGTGCTAGGCGGGCAGATGATGCGCGGTTACGTGCCATTGGCACAAATGCAGATCATGGTGGATGAGCTGCGCGCATCGCTGGAATAAGCGATTTTAGCCTTTAATATTCCCTTAACACCTCTGAACCGCGAAACGGCACTTTTCAGAGGTGGCAGTTACGCGTATACGAGTTGGAATTAGATAATTTCCGGCGCGTCCGGCAAAACACCTGAGGAATATCATGGGCACTAAAAAACTCGATTCAGACGTAGAATTTATCAAAGCACTTTCCGAATTGCTGCGGGAAAATGACCTAACAGAAATCGAAGTGCGGCGCGAATATGGCGAAAACGACACCATTGACGTTCGAGTTGGTCGCACCGTTCAAACGGTTGCTGTCGCACCTGTTGCGGCATTTGCCCCTGTTGCCACTGCACCCACGACTGCAACAACCGTCATAGCTGCGCCATCAGATGACCCGGCAAGCCATCCTGGTGCAGTTAGTTCACCGATGGTTGGCACAATATACCTGTCTGCGGAACCGGGAAAACCGCCGTTTGTTTCCATTGGCGACAAAGTGTCAGAGGGCGAAACCATTTTGATTATCGAAGCCATGAAAACCATGAACCAGATCCCTGCCACCACATCGGGCACGGTTAAGCGGATTTTGGTTGAGGATGGTGGCACCGCAGAATTTGGCACCCCTCTGGTCATCATCGAATAGGCGGATCAAATGTTTAAAAAAATCCTGATCGCCAACCGAGGTGAAATCGCGCTGCGTGTGATCCGTGCTTGTCGTGAAATGGGCATCCAGTCGGTGGCAGTGCATTCCACCGCTGATTCTGACGCGATGCATGTGCGCATGGCGGATGAAAGCGTATGTATCGGCCCGCCCAGCAGCACCCACAGCTATCTTTCTATTCCTAGTCTGATTTCCGCTTGTGAAATCACCGGCGCTGAGGCCATCCATCCGGGTTATGGTTTTTTGTCGGAAAATGCCAATTTTGTGCAAGTGATCGAAGATCACGGATTGTCTTTTATCGGACCAACTGCTGAACATATTCGCACCATGGGTGATAAAATCACTGCCAAAGAAACCATGCGTAATTTAGGTGTGCCTTGTGTGCCCGGTTCGGAAGGTGGCGTTGATACGCTTGACGAAGCCCGCGAAATTGCAGACAAAATGGGTTATCCGGTGATCATCAAAGCCACGGCTGGTGGCGGCGGGCGCGGCATGAAAGTGGCGCAAACAGCCGATGATCTGGATGTGGCCTTTTCAACCGCCCGGGCCGAAGGAAAATCAGTTTTTGGCAATGAAGAAGTATATCTTGAAAAATACCTGACCTTGCCCCGCCATATCGAAATTCAGGTTTTTGGCGATGGTAAGGGCGGTGCAGTTCATCTGGGTGAGCGGGATTGTTCCTTGCAGCGCCGCCATCAAAAGGTATTTGAGGAAGCGCCCTCGCCTGCGCTTGATGAAGCCACGCGCCAGAAAATTGGCAAGGTTTGTTCTGATGCGATTGCCTCTATCAATTATGCGGGCGCGGGCACCATTGAATTTTTGTATGAAAACGATGAGTTCTATTTTATCGAAATGAACACCCGTCTTCAGGTTGAACATCCGGTTACCGAAGCAATATTCGGTGTTGATCTGGTGCGAGAACAAATAAACGTTGCAGCCGGCCTGCCAATGTCTTTTGTGCAAAAAGACCTTAAAATCAACGGCCACGCGATTGAATGTCGGATCAATGCTGAAAAAGTGCCGGAATTCAGACCATCCCCCGGCACGGTTAAGCAATACCATGCGCCGGGTGGTTTGGGGGTGCGCATGGATAGCGCCATTTATAACGGTTACGTTATTCCTCCGCATTATGACAGCCTGATCGGTAAGCTGATTGTTCACGCGCCTGACCGTGCTGCTGCTTTGGCACGGGTTGAACGTGCTTTGGGAGAGCTGGTGATCGACGGCGTTGATACCACTATACCGCTTTTCCATGCTTTGCTGCGCGAAAAGGCAGTTCATTCTGGTGATTATACCATCCACTGGCTGGAAAAATGGCTGGATACAGACCCGAAAATCTGATGTGAATGATACGCCGGAAATCACGGCCCCGATGTTGCTTTACGCTTATGCGTCGGGGGTTTTTCCGATGGCCGAATCCGCTGAATCTGATGAAATATTATGGATCGATCCCGAAAAACGCGGGATCATCCCGCTCGATCAACTCCATATTTCGGGTAGCTTGAAAAAATTACTGGTTTCAAACCGTTATTCGGTTGGGGTTGATACTTGTTTTGACGACGTTCTTTCGGCTTGTGCTGATCGCAAAGAAACATGGATTAACCCGCAGATTTTTGATCTGTATCTAGAATTGCATCAATTAGGTTACGCCCATTCTGTTGAGGTTTTTGAAAATGAACACCTTGTGGGCGGTTTGTATGGGGTGGCGATTGAGGGCGCATTTTTTGGCGAAAGCATGTTTTCCAGCCAACCAAGCGCATCAAAAGTTGCGTTGGTGGCATTGGTGGCAAGGCTAAGGCGCGGCGGGTATTTTTTGTTGGACACCCAGTTTCTGACGCCGCATCTTGAAACCATGGGTGGCGTTGAAATCACCAAAGCCGCCTATCAGGCGCAGCTTGAAATTGCCATGCAAACCGAAGCAAGTTTTGACCAGCTTCAGTTTTCAGACACTGCTTCGATTTGGCAACTGATCACCCAAATATCATAACGGGGATGGTCAAGCGCCGAAAGTGCAGGGCTTGACGCAAACATCCAGCCATAAAACGCGTCTTCTTCCTCACGTATGTCACGAATTCTAAGCAATGCAAAAGCATCTTTGTTAACGTCTCTGAGTGGATAGCGGCAGGCTTCCAGCGTGACTTCGAGCCGTTCAAATTCCAGCGTTTCGCCGGTTATCATGGCGAAATCACCGACCGCACCCGTAATTCGGTCAAGACCCCGCAAAATGGCGCCGATACCAATATCGGAATTGGCGCTGCGTTCGCCATCAAAATTAAAATCGGGCAATTGCGACACTTCGTCCAAAGGCGATTCCATGATGGTTGGTAAAGGTTCGTCAAATATGGATTGCGCGGCCATTGGTGTTGCCAGCAGCAAACATACGGGTATGAATTTATTCATCGGGTTCGGTCACAAATCTCATTAAAAGGTTGAGCAGGCTCAGCGCACCTTGGGTATATATTATCTCTTCGCCGGGTTTCAACATCACCTCAGAACCCCCGGGTGTCAGTTCAAGAAAAGTGCCGCCCAACAACCCTTCTGAGGCAACTTTTGCCTCAGTGTCGTCAGGAATTTCTATGTCGCTCAAAACATCAAATGTTGCGATGGCCTGATAACTTATTCGATCTAAGCTAAGGTCGGTAACTGTGCCAACTTGCACACCGGCCAAATGCACTTCTGATCCGACAGCCAGCCCTTCAGCGCTAAAAAATTTGGCGGTGTATTCAAAGCTGTCATCAGACTTACCAAAACTGCCTACTTGCCCCGCAAACACCAAAAATCCGACAGCGGTGGCAACAACAACCGCGCCAATAAGGGATTCTGCTGCATTGCTGGCCATGGCCTATTCCGGTTGCCACGCATCATAATCAGAGCGTTTAACAGGTTTTGCCGCCAACATGCTGCCCTTTGGCCGATAGGCGCCATCGGTTCCAGTCAGGTTTTCCTGATGGGGTTTTTGCCATTTCTTGTTTGGCAAAGGGTTATCGCCGGGCATGTTATCAAAGGTGTGATGCAACCAGCCATGCCATTCAGGTGACACCCGAGAGCCCTCAATAGCGCCATTATAAATCACCCAGCGTTTGGCCTTGAACGTATAATACTTATTGCCAAGCGCATCTTCGCCAACCAATTTACCCTTGCGCCAAGTGAACAAGCGAGTGCCAAGGCTTTGGCCATCCCACCATGTCAAAAGTTGCAAAATAAATTTCATCATACTGGGTTCCTATTAGGCCGAAACGGTTTCTTCTTGGTCAGCATAAATCATCAACGGCGCGCCGTCTTTGCTGATCGCGTCTTCATTCACCACAACTTCAACCACGTTTTCCATGCCCGGCAGTTCAAACATCGTGTCCAGCAATACTTCTTCCAAAATGGAACGTAAACCACGCGCGCCGGTTTTCCGTTTGATCGCCCGCGCAGCAACAGCTTGTAGCGCGTCATCGGTTAGGGTTAACTTCACATCTTCCATTTCAAACAAGCGTTGATATTGTTTTACCAAAGCATTTTTTGGTTCTGTCAGAATGGTAATCAGCGCATCAGCATCAAGATCGGTCAATGTGGCAATCACCGGTAAGCGACCGACAAATTCAGGGATCAGGCCAAATTTCAACAAATCCTCAGGCTCAAGTTCCTGAAAAATGTCACCAACAGATCGCGCATCATCATCTTGCACATCAGCGCCAAAGCCAACAGCGGAGCCTTTGCCCCGTGCCGTTATAATCTTTTCAAGGCCCGCAAATGCACCACCACAGACAAACAGAATGTTTGTGGTGTCCACCTGCAAAAATTCCTGTTGCGGATGTTTACGCCCACCTTGTGGCGGCACCGATGCAACCGTGCCTTCCATTATTTTTAGCAAAGCCTGCTGCACGCCTTCACCGGACACATCCCGCGTGATTGACGGATTGTCGGATTTACGGCTGATCTTGTCGACCTCATCGATATAGACAATGCCGCGCTGCGCCCGTTCCACATTATATTCGGCCGCTTGCAACAGCTTCAGAATGATGTTTTCAACGTCTTCCCCCACATAACCAGCCTCGGTCAGCGTGGTGGCGTCAGCCATGGTAAAGGGCACATCCAGAATGCGAGCCAAGGTTTGCGCCAACAATGTTTTGCCACAACCCGTTGGGCCAATCAGCATAATGTTGGATTTTGACAGTTCTATTTCCGGGTTTTTTGAAGAATGATTCAGGCGTTTATAATGATTGTGCACTGCCACAGAAAGCACCCGTTTGGCGACTTCTTGGCCAATCACATAATCGTCCAGCACGCCACAAATTTCTTTGGGGGTTGGCACGCCAACCGAGGATTTCACCAGACTTGATTTGGTTTCTTCGCGGATAATGTCCATGCACAGCTCAACACATTCATCACAAATGAACACGGTTGGACCGGCGATCAATTTGCGAACCTCATGCTGAGATTTACCGCAAAATGAACAATACAAGGTGTTTTTGCTATCCGAGCCAACTGATTTAGTCATCAAACTCTCCCGCCTATTTATATCGCCGAGGCCATCGACCGATGATTCAAATTATCTAGCCTATCAAACCATGACAGGCCCTTGGATTACAAGCCTCAACACCCAATATCCAACCGGAAATCAGTTTTCATCAGTGTCGTTGCTGCGCTTTGCTACAATATCGTCAACGATGCCCCATTCTTTTGCCTGTTCAGCGGTCATGAAATTATCGCGATCCAGCGCTTCTTCGACCTCCTCAAGGGTTTTGTTGGTGTGGTCCACATAAATCAGGTTCAAACGCTTTTTGATTTCCAAAATCTCTTTGGCATGCAAGGCAATATCGCTGGCTTGGCCCTGATACCCGCCCGAAGGCTGGTGCAGCATGATACGGCTGTTGGGCAATGTTTTTCGCATGCCACTTTCGCCACCGGCCAGCAAAAGCGCCCCCATTGACGCCGCCTGCCCTATGCAAACCGTAGCGATTTTGGGCTGGATATATTGCATGGTGTCATAAATCGCCAAACCAGAGCTAACCACCCCGCCGGGGGAATTGATATACATGGCGATGTCTTTTTTGGGGTTTTCAGCCTCAAGAAATAGCAATTGCGCTACAATAATTGTGGCCATTTGGTCTTCGACCTGACCGGAAACAAAAATGATACGTTCTTTCAGCAGACGTGAAAAAATATCATAACGCACCGAACCGCGTGCGGTTGTTTCTTCGACACTCGGGATTACAAAACCGGTTTCATTCATCATGGAGTTCAGCATTATTTGGCCTTTGCTACGCATCGCCGCAGATATAGGGCGAATTCCTTTCCTAAGGTTTAATCTTCCCGCGCCGGACCTTCAAGAGGCGTTGCGCAAAATGGCAGTGCTGATTTTTTACCAACGAGTGTTTGCTGGTTAGGGATTTCCATGTATAGTTTCGAAAAGCCTTAGAGATTGATGCAGTTATGTTCACAATATCAAACGATAAAAACAAGATCACAGCCAAACGCGTTTTAAGATTACCCAAAACCAGCGTGCTGCCGCCTGAAAACCTGCCTTGTAGCATTACGGTTGATCTTGGCATTGATCTAAATTCCGAGGGCAAAGAAATTGTCGTTAGATTTGACAAATTGTTTAACGTTAAAACATCCGATAAAATCAAAAAACAGGATGACCGGATCGACAAAGCCCGCAAAATGCTGGCCAAAATGCTGCATGAAGGCCAATCACAAGTAAAAATCAGACAATTTGCCGATGTCCAGCAAGAAGGCATTATTCGGGATTGGAACACATTTGCCCGCGTGGAATTAAAACGCGCAGCACTGGATGCCGTGGATGATTCCATCAAAGCCTTGGGTAAAAAAACCAACATTGTGTTCAAAGACTTGAGAATCAAATTTGACAATGATGAGCTGAGCGACCAGCGCATGAATTTCATGACGGGTGTGCTTGATCTGGCAGGTGAAAAGGGGTCCATGGGGCGCAACACGGCCGGAGCAATGGCAGCATTGGTGACCACATTGGGTGCAATCAACACCAATACGCGTGGGTATTTGACCGTTTGGGCCGCGAATGTGAAGCTTTATAAACAAGCATCAGGCGATGTTAATATTGTGCGCAATAATCTGGCACAGATGGGCAAAGCCACCAAAACGCTTGGTGCAAGGCTTGAGCGTATCAAAAAAATCGAGGCCGCAACCAAAAACCGGATTGACGGATCGACCGCTCAAGGCGAAAAAACCGTTAAGGAGCTGGAAAAAGCTGCAAAAGTTGCCGCTCTGAACAAGCAACAAAAAATAGCCTCGATGGCCAAAGCTGCGGAAAAATATTTTAACGAGGCCAGTTCTGCCGCCAATAAAATGGACACAGGCGGCGCGGACTCAACCAAGCTTAATACATTGTTAAAAGACATAGAAAAACTCCTGCAAACGGCTGAAAACATGTCAATAAAACACGCTGACTCGGTGGTTAAATCTGCGCGGCAAGCTAACGAAATTTTGAATGACACCAAAAAAGGCGCCCAAGCGGTGGCGATGGCCTTAAAAGAAATGAAAACCCAGTCAAAATATCTTTAGCTGTCAAGAAACACTGTAATTTCTTGCCGGGTTTCTTTATCCAGCACATGCTTTTCCACCGCGTTTTGAAGGTGAAAATAGAATTGCTCCGCAATAAAAAACGGCAATATAGTATTAATTTCAGACACGGGTAATATGCCAGAACCAAGAAAGCTTTGGCAATCTTGCCGCGAAATGCCGTGCATCAGATCACTGTTCGAATTTGATCGTTTGTATTTCAATAAAACCAAAAATTGAGCCGTCGCTTTCGCCAGCGGCAGCACTGTTTCGCCTTGGAGGCCAATGCCATAAAGAATATCGTTATTAATCAACAGGTTTGACGGGACAAAATCATCATGGGTTGGGCCTTTTATGGTTTTTTGTCCACTGATCACATTTACATGTGTCGCCATAAATTCGCGCAATCTGTTTAACAACCCTTGATCATTTTTGCTGGCGATTATTTCGGGTTTGCGGCAGTCCAGTAATTTCAACCAAAATTTTGGCGCAAAATTTGAATAGCTGAGATGATCCCCTGAAAACTTCCGCAACCATAAACCACAATTATTGAGCGTTTTTTGACGAAGTTCAGTGCTGGAATTGGAAAGCAAATCGCCTATGGGTTCGCCCGCAATGTATTCAAGAACCACCACGCCTATGTTTGGAAAGGCAAAAGCACAGCGGTTAGCCTGCCAAGCGCCATTAAACATATAAGGGTTAAGCCGCGCCTGCTGGGCAATGATATTGCTAACATTATGTTCAGGATTTTGATAAAATACCTTTTAATTATAAAAGGTTGTGCGCCAAACTTATCCTGAAAAATTTCGCTGTTGTTAGAGGTTTTTAATGCTTTGACCTGTGTAAAAACCAGCGTTTCTTTGGCAAGCGCACCCTTGAACCATGTTAAACCAGAAATGTCAGCGTATCATCTTTGGCCCGAATATAAAAAGGGGCGATCAAAGATCGCCCCAATGTCATTCAATTTTCTAAAAAACTATTCTACGTCAAGCGCTTCGATTGCTTTTTGCAAGTCATCTTTGGAAACCGATTTTTCAGTGACGCTGGCCAGTTCCAGAATGTAATCAACCACTTTGTCTTCGTAAAGTGGTGCGCGTATCTGCTGCTGGGCTTGTTCGTTTTTCTGAATGAATTCAAAAAATTCACGCTCTTGGCCTGGATACTGGCGCGCTTGTTGCATCATCATTTGTTGCATTTCCGCGTCAGAAACGGTGATTTCGTTTTTATTACCAAGCTCTGCCAGCAACAAACCCAACCGAACACGACGTTCGGCCAGTGAATTATGCTCATCTGTGGGTTCGACCGGATCATGGTCATGGCCTTCAACATCCGGGTTTTCTTCATGCCAAAGTTGATGGGCAATTTGACCGGCCTCAGCTGTTACAAGCGATGGTGGTAGATCAAAATCAAACATGCCGTCTAATTTATCCATCAAGCCACGTTTCAATACTGTGCGCGCCGCGCCTTTATATTCATTGGCAAGACGTTCCTTAACTTGTTCGGTCAGGCCTTCGAGATTTTCTGCACCATATCGTTCACCAAGCGCATCGTTAATCTCTGCTGGCTTTGGCTCGTTCACAGATTTAACATTACAGGTAAAAACCGCCTCTTTGCCTTTCAGGTTTTCGGCCTGATAATCGGCGGGAAATGTAACTTTTACTTCCAGTTCGTCGCCCTCTTTGGTGCCAACCAGTTGTTCTTCAAATCCCGGGATAAAGCTGTTGGAACCCAAAACCAGCGGATAATCATCGGCTTGTCCGCCATCAAATTCTTCGTTGTTAACCTTGCCTAGAAAATCAATCACGACCTGATCGCCATCTTTGGCTTTTGAACCCTTGCGGCGTTTTTCAAAGTTGGTTGCGCCTTTGGCGATGTTTTCCAGCGCTTCGTTCACCGATCCATCGTCAATATCGACAACCAGACGATCCAGCTCAATGTTGGCAAAATCGCCCTCTGGCACGTCGGGCAAACGTTCATAAGCCATGGTGACGTGAATGTCGTCACCTTCTTTCCATTCATCATTGGTCATTTTTACGTCAGGCTGTTGCGCGGGGCGGTCGCCGGTTTTTACAAACTGTTCTTTCATGGCGCTATCAACTGATTCTTGCATAGCCTCGCCAAGAACCGATTTGCCAAACATCTTTTTCATCAACGCGATCGGAGCTTTGCCCTTACGAAACCCCTTCATCTGGAAATCTGCGCGGGCGGTTTCCAGCTTTTCGTTGACGATTGATTCCATGTCGCCAGCAGCGATGGTAATTTCATAAGCGCGTTTCAGGCCCTCATTTACAGTTTCGGTAACCTGCATTTTATTTCCTTTGTTTGCCCGTCGGAGCTATATATTTGGTACGGATGAAGGGACTTGAACCCCCACGCCTTGCGGCACCAGAACCTAAATCTGGCGTGTCTACCAATTCCACCACATCCGCATTCCGCGTCTCTTTAGCAGAGGAATTTACGGGTGGCGAGGGGAAAATGAAGCAGATTGCCGCAATGTTTAATCACTGGCTGGCAAACATCTTAAACTGAATTTGGAACTATCACAGGAGCGCTGGAGCCAAACAGTTAAAACACCCGCCTTAACAAAGGCGGGTGAGCTAATAAATCTTAAAATTTCAGGGATTGTTCAACCTGTTTAACTTTGAGTCGAGCCATACCAAGATTGGCTTTCTTTGAAAGCGCTGCATAAAGAAAAATAGCGGGCGTTTTTGCAAGTGGCCGGATAAGATGCACCTGACTGCCCAGTGTGATCAAAATATCCACAATCCCGTCATCCTTAAGCCCCAGCGCTTCCATTGCGTTCAGCTTGGCTTTGACAACATTGGTATTTGCTGCCGCTGCGATATCAAGATCAAAGTCTTTACCGCCGCCCTCAGAAGCAAGCATAAGACCGCTATCGCTATCAACAAGGCAGCCACCAATAAAGCCATCGATTTCTTTTAGTGCACTAATATCCGTAGACATAACTTTAATCCTTACAGTTACGTGTTAAAAACAAGCCAATTAGTTAAATAATCTAACTGACAAACAATACGAGCTACATGCCCAACAAACTCAATACAAAACAATGCTCGGAACTCATTCAGATTCCGGGTCTTCCTATATATACTAAACCAATAGGTTGCACAAGGGCCTTAAAGCTATCTTCCGTCTTCCAGTTTAGAAAGCACAGCCGGAAGCTGTTCGGGAATGTCCCCAGCAATCAATCCGGGCCCGAAATTCAGGGCACATTCAACGTGCAACCATGCTGCGGTTTCGGCGGCTTGCATGGGGGCAAACCCGCGCGCCATCAGGCCGGTGATAAACCCAGCCAGCACATCGCCCGACCCGGCGGTAGCCAGCCACGGGGCTGATCGCTCATAATGCGCCGAATTAATCGCCGCCCTGCCCTGTGGGTCTGCGATGACGGTATCTGCACCTTTGAATAGCACCACACAACCGGCGCGTTTGGCAGCGTCGCGCGTTGCGTCTACCTTGGAATAGGCGGGGCCAGTTGTGGCCGGTTCGGCAAGTTTTTCTGCAATATCGGGGAAAAGCCGTTTGAATTCGCCAGCATGGGGCGTGAGGACAATGTTTTTGTGCAAAGCCGCAAACAAGTCGGGATTCTGCGACAAGATCGTCAAAGCATCCGCATCCAAAACCGTAGGGTGGGGTTCCACCCCACCAAGCGCCACCTCAACCAACCCCCGCGCCCGATCATCCACCCCCAAGCCCGGCCCAAGGCAAAGCGCATTGATGCGTTTATCTTGCAGTTTTTCGCTAAGCGCTGCGGCATCCGACAACTCAGACAACATAATCGAGGTCAGTTGCACCGCATGTTCCGGCAAAGCAGCAGGCTCCGCGCCAATGGTCACCAGCCCTGCCCCGATCCGCAGCGCACCACGGGCAGCAAGGCGGGAGGCTCCGGTGAAATGTTGGGGGCCGGAGAGGATCAGGGCGTGGCCGTGGGTGTATTTGTGGTCACCAATTTGTTTAGCCAACATGCTCCTAACAAAAGGTTCTTTTCGTCCATAGAGTTTTTGGTCAACCAAAGAGACACGAAGGTCGCCGTTGTGATCTACATATGGACTACGTTCTAGAAATATCTCACGTCGAATTCCTAAGGGCTTTATCACCAATTTTTTGGAAAAAGATGGGCCAAAGCCAAGATGATGCCCCGGTTTTCCCATTGTGAAAGTAACTGTTAAGTTGGCGAACAACCAAGCACCCGTATCCAAATGCAATAGATTCCCTGTATCCGCGCTAAGACCGGACGGCACATCAATTGAAACAACGTGTCTATATCTATACCTATATGGTTTTCTAGTCCGTCCATTTAGAAAACTTATAAAATCTGTTATTTCTTTTGGGAGCGCTCGCGTTAGGCCTATTCCAAACAATGCATCGACTAAAAGCTTTGGATGCGGAAGTTTATCATAAATACCCATAGACAGTGGGCGAACCTCCCCAACCTCCAACCACCGTTCCGCATTCACCTTCGCATCAACCGGCAGCTTCGCCACCTCGCCATACAGAAAAACCTCAACCTCCCAGCCGCGTTGTTTCAGCAGCCTTGCCACCACAAACCCGTCACCGCCGTTATTGCCCGGCCCGCACAGCACCACGGCTTTTTGCGAGGTCAGCGCCATATCAGGCCATTCCTCCAATATTGCCTCAACCACGCCACGGCCTGCGCGTTCCATCAACTCCAGCCCTGTGACCTCGCCGCTATCTATTGCGGCTTGTTCAATGCTGCGCATTTGCGCGGCGGTTAGCAGTTCGGTCATGGTATTCTCTCCGTAGGGCGGGCTTCAGCCCGCCATTTGCGTGGTGTGGCGGGCTGAAGCCCGCCCTACATTTCATGTCGCCCAACATTTGCACAGAGTGCCTAATATTTAGGCATAGTTTCAAAAACCGCCATCGCGCGACGCCCTGCAAAACCCTATCCAATTGCACCCGCCCCGAACAAGTGTTTTGTCTGCTCCATACTCTAACGGAGGCTCAAATGAAAAAAATCGAAGCCATTATCAAACCTTTTAAGCTCGACGAGGTCAAAGAGGCCCTGCAAGATGTTGGCATCCAAGGCCTGACCGTGATTGAGGCCAAAGGCTTTGGCCGCCAAAAGGGCCACACGGAATTATATCGCGGTGCCGAATACATTGTTGATTTCCTGCCCAAGGTCAAAATCGAAATCGTCTTGTCCGATGAACAGCTTGACGAGGCCATAGAAGCAATAATAAACGCCGCCAAAACCGGCAAAATCGGCGACGGCAAGATTTTTGTCTCAACAATTGAACAAGCCATCAGAATTCGCACCAACGAGTCCGGTGTAGACGCCCTTTAACTTTAGGAAAAAAACATGAGTGACATCCAGACCGTTCTTGACATGATCAAGGACAACGAAATCGAGTATGTGGACATCCGTTTCACCGATCCGCGCGGAAAATTGCAGCATGTGACTGTGATCAATGACGAGGTTACCGCTGATTTTCTTGAAGAAGGTTTTATGTTTGACGGGTCAAGCATTGCCGGTTGGAAATCCATTGATCAATCAGACATGAAACTGATCCCCGATTGCACATCGGCTTATATCGACCCGTTTTATGCGGAAAAAACCCTGTGCATTCATTGCTCGGTGGTTGAACCCGATACCGGAGAGCCATATTCGCGTGACCCGCGCAGCACTGCTGAAAAAGCCGAGGCTTATCTGAAATCAACCGGCATTGGCGACACCGCCTATTTTGGCCCCGAGGCTGAATTTTTCCTGTTTGATGATGTGCGCTTCAGCAACACCATGAACAAAGTATCGTTTGAGGTCGACGCTGCCGATGCTGCGTGGAACACCGATACCGAATATGAAATGGGCAATATGGGCCATCGTCCCGGCGTCAAAGGCGGTTATTTTCCGGTAAACCCAACCGATGCCAGCCATGATATTCGCGGCGAAATGCTTTCCACTATGAAACGCATGGGCATGAAAGTTGACAAACACCATCACGAAGTTGGGTCTTGCCAGCACGAACTGGGGCTGGTTTTTGGCACTTTGGTCAAACAAGCCGATGATCTGCAAAAATACAAATACATCATCCATAATGTCGCCCATGCCTACGGCAAATCAGCGACCTTCATGCCAAAACCGATTGCCGGTGATAACGGCACTGGTATGCATGTAAACATGTCAATCTGGAAAGACGGTAAACCGATGTTTGCCGGTGATAAATATGCGGACCTAAGCCAAGACGCCCTTTATTTCATTGGCGGTTTGCTAAAACACGCCAAGGCGCTGAACGCATTCACCAACCCCGCGACCAACAGCTATAAACGCCTGATCCCGGGCTTTGAAGCACCGGTTCTGCGAGCCTATTCGGCCTCCAACCGTTCGGGATGTGTGCGTATTCCATGGTCTGAATCGCCCAAGGCAAAGCGCGTCGAGGCACGCTTTCCAGACCCTGCCGCCAACCCATACCTGTGCTTTGCCGCGCTGCTTATGGCCGGTCTTGACGGCATCAAAAACAAAATTGACCCCGGCGAAGCGCAAGACAAAGACCTGTATGACCTGCCGCCAGAAGAACTGGCTGATATTCCAACCGTTTGCGCCAGCCTACGCGAAGCCTTGGACGAGCTGGTTCTGGACATGGATTTCTTATTGGCCGGTGATGTGTTCACTCGTGAGCAGATTGAGGGCTATATGGAGCTGAAATGGGAAGAAGTGTATCAGATGGAACATACACCGCACCCTGTTGAATATGGGATGTATTATAGCTGTTAAAGTGGCGGGCTGAACCCCGCCCTACAATAATTTAAGGCCTCCGATTGTTTCGGGGGCCTTATTCTTTTGGGCTGTTGGAAAAATCAATCCAGCGTTGTAACCCTTAAATAAGGCTTCAAAACCTTCAGGTTTGGGTATTTCGCCTGCGCATCCTCAGTTGAAACCGAAAGCGGGATGATCACATCATCCCCCGGCCGCCAATTCGCTGGTAGGGCTACGGTGTTCGCGTCCGCAACTTGCAACGCATCAATCACCCGCAGAATTTCATCAAAATTCCGGCCTACATTCATCGGATAGGTCATGGTCAGGCGGATTTTATTGTTTGGGTCAATGATAAACACCGAACGCACTGTGGCGGTTTCGGATGCCTCGGGATGGATCATATCATAAAGCTTCGCCACAGCCAGATCACTGTCTGCAACAATCGGAAATTGCAGATCAACGCCTTGGGTTTCGTTTACATCCGCAATCCATTTATTGTGTTGGTCAACACTGTCTGTGGACAGGCCCAAAGGTTTAATATTACGCGCAGCAAAATCCGCGGCGTGTTTAGATGTCATGCCCATTTCGGTTGTGCAAACCGGTGTAAAATCAGCTGGATGGCTAAAGAAAAATACCCAGCTATCGCCGCTCCATTCATGCAGGTTAATTTCGCCTTTGGTTGTGTCAATTGTAAAATCGGGTGCAGTTTGGCCCAGATATATGGTCATTGCTCGCTCCATTCGTTGCGTGGCCATAGCGCCACTTGCCTATATTTAGACACAGCCAGCACAATTTAAAAGGTGGAATCGGAATTGCGTCAATTCGGCTCAAAACGCGCAAACAGGCTATTATGGTCCGAGCCAAACTTCGGGCCGCGCGTGGCTGATGCAAGCCAACCATTTGGTGCAAATATATGATCAATCGGCAACTGGACAAGCCTGCCCGCCATAGATTTTGTAAATCGAAGCCCGGGGATCACCCTTGTATCGCTCGCACCGGCAATACGTTCGATCGCCACCGACCATGGCACCATGTTGAAGTCTCCAGCAATAATAACGGGGGCTTCAAGCGCTTGGATATCAATCAGCAACGTCTTGATCTGGGCTGGTTGTTCAAAAGGCCACGGCCAATAGAGATGCACGGAAACCACCGTCACCTCTGCCAACGGGGTTTTGATGCGCGCCGAAACCATACCCTGCCCGGCAACACAGCCCTGCCCTTGCTGGCCGATAAAAGGATATTTGGAAAGAATGGCAACACCGCCCACCGTCGCAAACGGGCAGACCACTTGATAGGGATAAAGATCGCGCAGCCCAACGAGTTGCGGCATCGCCTTTGTGGTGACCTCTTGCAAGGTGATGATATCCGGGCTGGTCATCTGGGCGTATTCTTGCAGTTCAACAGCGTCATTGGTAAAACGCAGGTTGCTTTGCAGCAGTCCAAGCCCGGCAACAGGCGCAGAGGATGGAATTATCGGCCACATGCTAAACAGGCCAAGCCCGAGAAGCAAAATGCTGGCCAAAGAATGCCACCCTTTCCCCCACAAAAAATATCCCGTAAAAGCAATGAGCAATGCCAATAGCGCATAGGGGCGAAAGACCGCCAGCGAATCTCCCGGCGGATAAAAGGCCCCGGTTAATCCACCAAGAAACAGCAGAATTCCTGCCATAAAGATCAGGGAGATAAGAAATTTTAAAAAAGACTTCATTAAGCTGAGGTTTCCAAAAATGTTAGCCGCCCGGTCGCAATAGCGCCTTTATCGGTGTCATAAAAATATCTTGCAACACCGCCATGTAAGAATAGGGCCGTTTGCGCCGAAAAACTACCGGCGTTACGTCACATTTCCGTTCCAATATGTTTCAGCACCTTGTGAAATCGGGGCAGAAGCTTACCCTTTGATAAAACCACGGAGAACTAACGATGCCCAGCGAAAAACTCAATTTCAAAGGTCATTCCGGCGATGCCCTAGCTGCCAGATTTGACACACCAAACGGCCCCATTCTGGCCACCGCGATATTTGCCCATTGTTTTACGTGTTCCAAAGACATTCTTGCCGCGAAACGTATTTCGCAGCGACTTGCTTCATCTGGCATTGCGGTTTTGCGGTTTGATTTCACGGGCTTGGGCCATTCCGGTGGCGAATTTGCCAACACACATTTTACCTCAAATGTTGCGGATTTGCATTTTTCGGCGGATCACATGGCCTCAATTGGTCGGCCGGTCTCGTTGTTGGTTGGCCACTCGCTGGGTGGTGCTGCGGTCCTGAAAGTCGCAGGCGAGATTGACAGCGTCAAAGCCGTTGTGACCATCGGCGCGCCTGCTGACGCTTCGCATGTTGCCGATAATTTTAGCAGCCATCTTGATGAAATCAAACAAAATGGTTCTGCCGAGGTCAGCCTTGCGGGGCGAGCCTTTACCATCAAACAGGCATTTGTTGATGATATTTCGTCGGTCAAATTGCTACCCGCAGTGTCAAAAATGCACAAAGCCCTGCTGGTTTTGCACGCGCCATTGGATGAAACTGTTTCAATTGACAACGCCGCGGAAATCTTCGTTGCCGCCAAACACCCCAAAAGCTTTGTCACATTGGATAGCGCTGATCACCTGATAACCCGCGCAAAGGATGCCGAATATGCCGCTGATGTGATTGCGACATGGGCGGCACGCTATCTTGATCTGCAAAAACCCGCCGCGCCAATTGGCGCGCCCGAAGGTATCGTTCGGGTGGACGAGGTTGATCCGGACGGGTTTCGCCAAGACATCGCGGCTGGCCCCAAAAACCATATCACGGCCGATGAACCGATTGCCTATGGTGGCACCGATACGGGCCTGACGCCTTATCAACTTGTCTCGGCTGGCTTGGGGGCCTGCACCAGCATGACCATTCGCATGTATGCGCGCCGCAAAAAATGGCCCCTAACACATGTGTCGGTGGACATAACCCATGACAAAATCCATGCCGCTGATTGCGAGCATTGCGAAACCGAAGTCGGAAAAATCGATCAGTTCCGCAGGGTAATCACGCTTGAGGGCGATCTGGATGATGACCAGCGCAGCCGGCTGATGGCGATTGCCGATAAATGCCCCGTGCATCGGACGTTGGAAAGCGAGATAGAGATCGTGACCGAAGCAGCGCCTTAATCTTTGCCCCCCTAAAGCTGCCAAAACTCTCCCGCACTTCGTTTGGGCCGGGCCCTCGGCTGCGCCATCGGGCTTTCAATCTCCCAATATAAAATTTATTGGTTTCGCTCCCAATTCTTCTTTTCAAAAATACTCGCGCCGCAGGCTGGCCTTACCGAACGCAGTGAGGCATGGCCCAAACGAAGTGCGGGAGCCATTATCCTTGCAATTCCTGATGCCAAAACTATTCAATTAACCCGTGACCATCACAATATATTGTGTCCCCCTGCCCTGATCTGCCATAATGTCGAAAAATTCGAGCAGATTCGGGAATATTCCATGGCAAATGAAGACCTCTTTAATGAGGACGACTCCGGCAATGAATACGATGCCTCGTCAATCGAGGTGCTGGAAGGGCTGGAGCCTGTTCGCAAACGCCCCGGCATGTATATCGGCGGCACAGACGAGCGTGCCTTGCACCATCTTGTGGCCGAGGTGCTGGACAATTCCATGGATGAAGCCGTAGCTGGCCACGCCAACCGCATTGAAGTAGAATTGCACGACGATTATTCAGTCACCATCCGCGACAATGGCCGTGGTATTCCAATAGACCCGCACCCCAAATTTCCCGACAAATCGGCGCTGGAAGTCATCATGTGCACCCTACATGCGGGTGGAAAATTTGGTGGCAAAGCTTACCAGACCTCGGGCGGCTTACACGGGGTTGGTATTTCGGTGGTGAATGCGCTGTCGGATTTTGTTGAGGTTGAGGTGGCGCGCAACAAAGAATTATATCGCCAGCGTTTTTCACGTGGCATCCCACAAGGGCCGATTGAAAAAATTGGCGCGGCCCCCAATCGGCGCGGCACTTCGGTGACGTTTCATCCCGACGCCGAGATTTTTGGCCCCAAGCTGCGTTTCAAACCAGCACGACTGCTTAAAATGGTCCGTTCCAAAGCGTATCTGTTTTCAGGTGTGGAAATCCGCTGGAAATGCGACCCAAACACCCTAAACGCCGGAGACCAGACCCCGCTTGCCGCCACTTTCCGTTTCCCCGGTGGCTTGGCGGATTATCTTGGCGAAACCTTACAGGGGCATATGACATATGCCGACAGCCCGTTTGCCGGAACCGTTGATTTTTCGGAACGGTTCGGGCCGGAAACTGTGGGCAAAGTAGAATGGGCGATCAATTGGACCCCAGCACGCGACGGGTTCATCAATTCATATTGCAATACCATCCCCACCGCTGAGGGTGGCAGCCACGAGACCGGGTTTTGGGCCGCCATCCTGAAAGGCATTCGGGCATATGGTGAGCTGGTGAACAACAAAAAAGCCAGTAGCATTGTGCGCGAAGACCTGACCACCAGCGGCTGCGCGATGATCTCAGTTTTTATCCGCGAACCGGAATTTGTCGGCCAGACCAAAGACCGGCTGGCCACAGTTGAGGCCGCAAAGCTGGTTGAAAACTCGGTGCGGGACCATTTTGACAACTGGCTGGCGGCGGATAATAAATCGGCTGGGGCGATTTTGGATTATCTGGTGTTACGGGCCGATGAACGGTTGCGCCGCCGCGCCGAAAAAGACACCCAACGTAAATCCGCCACCAAAAAGCTACGGCTGCCGGGCAAACTGGCGGATTGCTCGGGCGGGCGTGAGGGATCGGAATTGTTCTTGGTAGAGGGAGATTCTGCGGGGGGGTCTGCCAAACAAGCGCGTAACCGTAAAACACAGGCGATACTGCCATTGCGCGGTAAAATCCTGAACGTACTGGGCGCGGCCAGTAATAAAATGATGCAAAATCAGGAGCTTAATGACCTGTGTCAGGCCATGGGGGTGCAGCACGGGCTGAAGTTTGACATTAATGATCTGCGCTATGAACGCATTATTATCATGACCGACGCGGATGTAGACGGCGCCCATATCGCCGCGTTACTTATGACATTTTTCTTCAGCCAAATGCGACCGCTGATTGACGCGGGAAACCTGTATCTTGCCAATCCACCGCTATATCGGCTGACCCAAGGGGCCAAATCGGTCTATGCCAATACCGAATTTGAACGCGATGAATGGCTGGAAAAAGGCCTTGGTGCGCGAGGTAAAATTGATGTGTCGCGGTTTAAGGGGTTGGGGGAAATGAACCCCTCGCAGCTTAAGGAAACGACGATGAACCCCGCCAGCCGGACGTTGATAAGGGTAACAATTGACGAGGACGAACCCGGCGAAACCAGTGACCTGGTGGAGCGGTTAATGGGGAAGAAGCCGGAGCTGCGGTTTCAGTATATTCAGGAGAATGCGCAGTTTGTTGAGGCGTTGGATGTGTGATAGCTTCAGATTCTAATTCAGAAGCAATTTAGGATATTAAATGCAGATGCAAGATACAAATGAAAAAGAAGAAGAAGAAGGAGAAACTCTCAATATCGGTCAGAGAGTCGCAAAGATTGAAGGTGCTTTTTTCACAATCGTCGATGATTTTAAAAGTATTAGAGATTCCGAGCGGGCTACATCATTTTGGTTTAGAACTTTACTTGTTATAATAACGTTATTTGCTGGTGCATTTACTATAGTAAATTATTTGGGCGTTAACCATGCATTGGAAAAAGCAGAGGGTAATACCCCCATATTTAGGGGTACTCATAAGTAGAGCGATTTAAATGGCCATTGTGGCCAGCTTTTGTTTGGGCGTTATTCCGCCTATG
>QIGK01000038.1 GCA_003228875.1 Rhodobacterales bacterium | reverse complement strand
GTAAACATGCGATGCAACCGCCAGAACCCGGCCCGAGAGCCATATTCATATATAGATTCCATATTCATATGGCGCTGGCCAACCCATGCGGCAGCGCCAACGATTTCTGACAGAAATGCCTCGGAGACGATATCGCCGTGCAGAATATTATTCTCGCCACCCTCCTCATAATTGATCACAAACTGGACCGCTATTTTGGCACCATCTGGCCAGTTTGCGTCGGGCGGTTTGGCCCCGTATCCAATCATATCGCGTGGGTAATCGCTCATGTTATCGCTTTCAAAGCTTCGGGTAATGCAGCCTCAAACAGGTCCAGATCCTCTGGCTTGCCAGCCGACACTCGGATGCAGCGATCACCCGGTGCCACAAATGGCATCCGCACAAAAATATCCCGCGCCATCAGCGCCCCGACCAGCGCGCGCGTATAATCTCCACCGCGCCCGCAATCCATAGTGACAAAATTAGTGGCTGATGGCAGCGGCTCCAGCCCGTTCCAGCGTGCAATGTCGCCAATACAGGCCTTGGCCGCGGTGACATTTATTAGCGTTTCCGCCAAATAGTCCTGGTCCTGCAACGCCGCCAAAGCTCCCGCTTGCGCAGCGCGATTCATGCCAAAATGATTGCGGACTTTGTTAAAGGAATCAATCAGATCAGCATGGCCAATGGCATAGCCAACCCGCGCGCCCGCCATGCCGTAAGCCTTAGAAAAGGTGCGAAACCGGATGACATTCGGGTTGGATGTGTCAATGGCAGGTGCGGTGCCATCCGGCGCAAATTCGATATAGGCTTCGTCAAGGCAAAGCACCGCGCCATTTGGCAGATTGTCAATCATGTCCTGCACCACCGCCGCACTGTGCCAGCTTCCCATCGGATTATCAGGGTTGGCCAGATAAATCAGGCTGGCATCCACCTGCTGTGCCTTTGCCAGCAATGCGGCGGGGTCCTCAGAATCATTCAAAAACGGCACGGCTTCCAATGTGCCACCATAACCCGCCACATGGAAATTAAAGGTAGGATACCCGCCTTTGGTGCTCACAACCGACGTTTCGTGTTCGACCAGCATACGACAAAGCGAGCCAAGCAATCCGTCAATTCCGGCACCAACCACGATATTCTCAACCCCGACCTTGTGATGGGTGGCAAGGGCGTGTTTCAAGTCATGGTTTTCAGGATCACCATATTTCCAGATATCTGGAATAGCAGCTCGCATAGCTTCAATCGCCTTGGGAGAAGGCCCGAATACATTTTCATTTGCGCCCAGCCGTGCCGCAAAAACCGCCCCACGCGCGCGCTCCTGCGTTTCAGGGCCAACAAAAGGCACAGTGGAGGGAAGCGAGGCAACAAGGGGTGTATAACGGGGCAAGACAAAATCCTTTTTGATCCAACCCGATATTTATACGCCCAAGCGAAAAAACAAGCAAAGGAAAACCTTGCCCGGGCTTCCCCGAACAAGGCGGTCTTCCAAATAGACGACAAATAGCGTCCCCGCCTTTGTCGCTTATTCATATTTTATGAAAACTGTTTCCAAATAGTTAAAAAATCCCCGCCGGAGGCAAGAAAATTTTGCGCGGCAGCAATGGCCTCGCTACGCTCGGCAAATGGGGGCTTTCCGCCCCCTCGCGACAGGGTGTCGCTCCCCCCGAGGATTTTTGTTCTATTTGGAAATCAACCCAAATCGGCAAGCCGCTGCATTGCAACATTCAAATTATTAACTTCTTCATCCAAGACCACTAATCGAGCACGGTTTTCTTCGACAACCGCTGCCGGAGCTTTGGCAACAAATTTCTCGTTGGCCAGCTTACCTTTTATACCGACTGCTTCTTTGGCCAGCTTTTCCAATGCTTTGTTCAACCGGGCTTTTTCGGCGTCCAGATCAATCACATCCGCCAGAGGCAGGCAAAACGTGCCGCCCTCAACCGTGATTGTAACGGCCCCTTTGGGGGCGTTTGCAGCACTTGAAATATCCGAGACCCGCGCAAGCCGACGTATCAACAAGGAATTACCTTTAAGCGCGGCCTGGCCCGCGAGGGACAAGTCCAGTTGGATCATCGGGATTTTGGCTCCTGCATTAACCCGCATTTCAGCCCGGATTGAGCGGATGTTTTCTATCAGGCCAATGACCCAATTCATTTCTGCATCCGCAGCCTCGTCGATCAGATTGTCGCCATAGGTCGGCCAATCGGCGTGAATCAGCATTTTGGGGCGCTCTGCAATATCGCCCCAAAGCTGTTCGGTTATGTAAGGCATAATCGGGTGCAGCATAATCAGGCATTGGTCGATCGCCCATGCCATTGTGGCACGGGTTTCAGCCACCACGGCCGGATCATCCGATTTGAACATCGGCTTGGCGAATTCCACATACCAGTCACAGACTTTGCCCCAGACATGGGCATAAAGGCCCATGGACGCATCGGAAAAACGATAGTTTTCCAGTGCTTTGTTGGTGGTTTCCAATGCCCGCGCGGTTTCACCGACAATCCATTTATTGACGGTTTGGGTGACGCTTAACGGGTCAAAATCATCACTTGGTTTACATTCGTTCATCTCAGCAAAGCGCGCGGCGTTCCACAGTTTGGTGCCAAAATTGCGATATCCGGTAAGGCGGGATTTGCTGAGCTTCAAGTCTCGGCCCATCGCGCTTAGCGTGAATCGCAGCGCATCGGTGCCGAATTCATCGATCATTTCCAATGGGTCAATGACATTGCCGGTGGATTTTGACATCTTTTTACCAAATTCATCGCGCACCAATGCATGCACATAAACCGTGTCAAATGGCACTTTGTTAACCACGGCCAGTTGCATCATGATCATACGGGCCACCCAGAAAAAGATGATGTCAAAGCCGGTGATCAGGGTTGAGGTCGGGAAGTATTTCTGGAATTCTGGTGTTTCCTCGGGCCAGCCGAGGGTGCCGATGGGCCAGAGGCCGGAGGAGAACCATGTGTCTAGGACGTCGGGGTCTCGCCAAAGTAAAAGTTGGCTTCGATCTTTAAATTTATCGTTTTTTCTAGCTGCCTCAAAATCATCCGCTTCAGAAATCGATTCAGGTTGAAAGCCAAAAGAAGAATAATGCTTTGCAGCCATTTCATAAACTTGCTCCCAGTTGCTTGCACAAAACGGCTCAGGATTGCCATAATCCAACCCAATGCTACCTGAATACTTTCCATCCAAAAGCAAATCCGGTTCATTTCTGTGAATTCGCGGCCCATACCAAACCGGTATCTGATGCCCCCACCAGAGCTGCCTTGAGATACACCACGGCTCGATATTTTCCAGCCAGTGGAAATAGACCTTGCGGTCGCTCTCGGGCATGATTGTCACTTCGTCGGATTTCACCGCGTCAATTGCGGGCTGCACGATTTGTTTGGTATCGACATACCATTGGTCAGTCAGCATTGGTTCGATCACGACTTTTGAGCGGTCGCCAAAGGGCTGCATGATTTTTTTGTTTTCGACGTAGGGGATCATGCGCGGTGTGCTGGGTGAAGCCGCTGGCGCGGAACCGCCCACCCTACGGTCATCTTGTAGGGTGGGTGATTCACCCACCATTTCCGGCACCATCACCGCCAAGCCAAGCGCGGTAATATCCTTAACAACCGCTTTACGGCACACAAAACGGTCCATGCCACGATACGCCTCGGGGACAAGGTTTACCAATAACGTATGAACATCATGAAACTGCTTTTCACCGGCAGCAATTTCTTGCGCAATTTTTACTGAAGCAGAGTAATGGAGGCCACTGTCATTTCCTCTCATATGCCCCGTGGTATCCATCAACGGATACATCGGGATACCATTCCGTTTGGCCACCGCATAATCGTTAAAATCATGGGCACCGGTGATTTTCACTGCACCCGAGCCAAAATCGGGGTCGGGGTATTCATCGGTAATAATCGGGATAAGGCGATCACAAAGCGGCAGATGCACCATTTTGCCCACGATGGGCTTGTAGCGTTCATCGCTTGGATGCACCGCAACCGCACCATCCCCAAGCATGGTTTCAGGGCGAGTTGTGGCGATGGAGATATAATCGCGGGTCTCGCACAGGGTGATATTGCCGTCTTCGTCTTTCTCGACATATTCATAGGTTTCGCCATCCGCCAGCGGGTATTTGAAATGCCACATATGGCCGTCAACCTCGATATTCTCGACCTCAAGATCGCTAATCGCGGTCTCGAATTTCGGGTCCCAGTTGACCAAGCGATTGCCTTTGTAAATCTGACCTTTGTTATACATTTCAACAAAGACCTTCAGCACCGCGTCATGGAAACCTTCATCCATGGTAAAACGGTTGCGTGACCAGTCACAGCTGGCACCGATGCGTTTTAGTTGGTTGATGATGGTATCGCCGGATTGCTCTTTCCATTCCCAGACCTTTTCAAGAAACGCCTCGCGGCCCATTTCTTTGCGGCCCGGTTCTCCGGCCTCGGCCAATTGGCGTTCTACTACCATCTGGGTGGCAATGCCTGCATGGTCTTGGCCGGGTTGCCAAAGCGTGTCAAACCCCTGCATGCGTTTCCAGCGGATCAGGATGTCTTGCAAGGTGCCGTTAAAGGCATGGCCGATATGCAACGAACCCGTCACATTTGGCGGTGGCATCATGATGGAAAATGTTTCCGCGCCGGGTTTGGCATTGGCACCGGCCTTGAATGCACCGCTGGTTTCCCATTTTTCGTATATCGCGGTCTCACACGCCGCTGCATCAAAATTCTTTTCCATTACCATGCCTCAAGTCCTGATTTTGCGCGGTTTTACCCAAAGCAGACGCCAAGGGAAAGGCCCATTTACTCCACCATATATTCTGGCATATCTTGCTGGCATGAGTATTATCCAAACCCAAGGCATCCACCATATCACCCTAAACGGTGCAGACCGCCAAACCAGCATTGATTTCTGGCAAGATATCATGGGCATGCCATTTGTGGCTGAACAACCCAACCTTGATGACTTCAATATTAACCACTTGTATTTTGATTGCGGTGACGGGCGGACTTTAACTGTTTTTACCGATGAAAGTCGCAAAAAGCCAAATGCCGCAATGCCCCAACCCATTGGGTCAGTGCATCATCTGGCTTTTATGGTCTCAATGGCCACTATTCGTGTGGCGGCTGAGCGCCTAAAGGAAGCTGGTTTTAATAATTCAGGCATCGTTGATCGCGGCTTTATGGATTCGCTATATTTTCGAGATCCGATGGGCCTGCAACTGGAATTGGCTTGTTACAAGTTTGATCCACCAGCAGGGGCAACCCATGGGCAGGTTCTGGCCGCAGCTCACAAAATTCGGCTGGCGCGCGGGGCAGATGCAATTGCTGAACGCGATGTGGCGGATGCTTTGAAAGAAATGTAGGGTGGGGTTCCACCCCACCCTACTTATTTATTCTCCGGTTTTTTCGCATAAGTTTTTGTCGTTGTTGAGGTTCGCAACCAAACCAGTCGCCCGCTTTTTTTAGTTTCTTCCTCGGAAACCTCATAGACCCCCCGAAAACGATACATAACACCGCCCAAATTGCTTTTCACATGCGCAAAAACTATTCGACGGGTGGCTTTGATACCGGTTTTCAAAAAATCTTCGAAATGTTGTTTTTGTTTTTGTTGATCTACTGAGCCTTCAGTAATCCGCGTTTCGTCATCAGATAAATGGTTAATCCAACCGTCGTTTTCGTAAAGCTTTGGAAACCAAATAATGGTGTTTTCGTCTGGGTGACCATTTTCGTCTAGGTGTTTTGCTCCACCTTTTTGCCAGCGTTTGTAATTGCGGCCAAAACAATTGCAAACCTCAGCGCTTGTCCGAAGCGCAACGTCCTTGTTTGCATCAATTTCGCCCATCGCAATATATGTATCAACGGAGTATTCTTTTTTGATATCCCAAGGAATAAAATTAGGCAGGCTTTTTTTGGCAGCTTTGATGGTTTCCACAACTGAATCGATACGCTGGTTTATTTCTTTCAAGGATGTGTTTGCTGTATCCACCCGTATCGGATCATCTCCACCAATTTGTGAAACAATGTCACGTGTGCGCATAGCATCCGCTTCTTTTGCATCAGCGCTAAAATGATGTGCTTCATCAACTTCAACATGAATGCCAAGTTGCGGAAAATATAAGTCAGTTAACGCAAATTTCTTGCCGTTTTTGCTTTTCTCTCCACGGTTCACATACTGTTGCGTTACAAATTTCAACCCAATATCATCAATTTTGGCAATAATTCTGTGAATTACATACGCTTCATATTTCTTTGTCTTTGTGCGCGCCAATTGTTTGGTTACATACTGTTTGATGTCCATGAAATTCCCCTTTTAGTTGTGCTTACAGAAACCGGTAACCCATAGCAATTGGATTTCAAAAAATTCCTCCCCCGTCCCACAAAAGTGAATGCACACCACACAACACTCTGCTAAACCACCACAAACATTCAAAGGCCCCGAAATTGCGCACTCATATTTTCATTGTTGACGGCACCCTTAGCCGCATTGCCCCCGGGCAGGAAACCAATGCGGGGTTGTTTTATAAATTGCTGGCGGCAATGCCGGCGCGGCGCGATGTGACCTTGGGATATGATCCCGGGGTGCAAGGCAAAGGCTTTTTGAAATGGATCACCGTGGCCTCGGGCCTCGGGATCAATAATTCCATCGTGGCAGGATATCGGACGCTTAGCCAGCGGTATCGCCCCGGTGACAAGATTTTCCTACTGGGCTTTAGCCGTGGCGCTTATGCTGTGCGTTCGATCGCTGGGATGATTGCTGAAATGGGGTTATTGCGGCCAGATGTGGTGACCCCAGGGCGTGTCAATCAGGCTTTGAAATACTACCAAGATGATGTATTGTCGCAACAAGGTATTGATTTTAAAAAGAAATATGGACACGGACAGCCAGTGCGGATTGAAATGATTGGCGTTTGGGACACGGTAAAAATGCTTGGCCTGCCTTACCCGATTATTGGCCGGTTGGCGCCAATGGCAACGGAATTTCACGATCACCATCTTTCGCCAAACATCAAAAATGCTTTTCAGGCACTGGCCTGTGATGAAAACCGAGTGGCATTTAAAGCCATTCCTTGGGTCTGTCGCCCGGCCTGGCAGGGCCGTCTTGAACAGGCGTGGTTTCCCGGTGCCCACAGCGATATTGGTGGCCATAACTTCCGGATACCAGAGGCGCGGCCATTGTCAAACATTCCGCTGGTCTGGATGCTGGAACGGGCAGAGGAATGTGGCATGACGCTGCCAGAAAACTGGCGCAACACTTTTCCATGTGATGCCAGCGCTCCTGCGCAGGGCTGTTATTCCGGCATCGGGCGGGTTTTCATGAACCGCGAACCCCGGCAATTTGGCCCGCCGGTCACCGATTATGTTCACCACAGTGTCATTGATCGGAGAAGTCAGGTTTTTGATTATGAACCAAGGGTTTGCGGTATTCCAGTTGATGATCTTTCCAGGCAAAATACTGTCGAAAACCACCGGTGACTTGGGCTGCTTTAACGCAATAGCTCTGCCGCTCGGCGAGGGACTCGCTTTGCTCAGCGACACAGAAATTGGTGGACTTTTTTGCGCACGGGTTTAGCAACATATTAACCCATGGCTGATATAAGGAATTCGCGATGACAGAAAATTGGCTCTCCATGACCGCCGCTGATCTGGGGCGGGGCATTACAGCAGCAAAAATTGACCCCGTTGATCTGTGTGAGCAGTATTTAAGCGCCATTGACCAACACCAATACAGTAACAGAATTTATGCAAGAACCACCAAAACACGCGCGCGGGCTGAAGCCTTGGCCGCAAGTCAACGCGCCAAATCGAATGTGCGACGCGGGCCACTAGACGGGGTGCCGATAAGCTGGAAAGACCTGTATTGCACCGCCGGAACCATAACTGAAGCAGGGTCGGCTTTGCTGGCTGGCAATATCCCCGATACAGATGCCAAAGTTCTAGCCAATGCCACCCGCGCCGGGCTGGTTTGCCTTGGCAAAACCCATATGACAGAATTGGCTTTTTCTGGCTTGGGCTTAAATCCGATCACGCAAACGCCGCCAAATGTGTTTGACCCTGATCTTGCACCGGGTGGCTCATCATCGGGCGCAGCAACATCGGTCGGGTTTGGCTTGGCGGCGGCGGGAATTGGGTCTGACACCGGCGGGTCGGTGCGTATTCCGGCAACATGGAACAATCTTGTTGGGCTTAAAACCACCTCAGGGCTTTTGTCGCTTGAGGGTGTTGTGCCGCTTTGCCCAAAACTTGACACCGTAGGACCGTTATGCCGATCTGTGGAAGATGCCGCGTTGCTGATGGCAGCCATGCAAGGAACATCCGCACCCGATCTTGGCCATGCCACGGTGCAAGGCCAGCATTTTGCAGTGCTTGACACCATCGCCACCGAAAATTGCCGCGAAACTCCGCTGGCTGATTTCGAAGCAACGCTGGAAAATCTGGCAAATGCAGGTGCAAAAATTACCCGCATAAACATTCCCGAAGTTGCACAGGCCATGCCGCTTTCGGCCTGTCTTTATACGGCTGAGGCTTATGCCCAATGGGGTGAAAAAATTGAGGCTGAACCGGACAAGATGTATCCACCGATCAAGGCGAGATTTGAAACAGGAAAACAATTTTCAGCAATTGAATACGTGCGTGGCTGGCAAAAGCTGGACACTTTGCGCAAAGCCTATATTGCAGCAACAGCCGCCTATGATGCGGTATTAATTCCTGCCTCAGCGATTTTACCGCCCGACAGAGAACGCCTGTTGCGCGACGAAGATTATTTCATAAGCGAAAATCTGTTGGCATTGCGCAATTCCCGAATTGGCAACCTGATGGGGCTTTGCGCGATTACCCTGCCAACAGGGGTCAATGGTTGCGGTATCATGGCAATGGCCAACCCGTTCAGCGAGGCCAAATTGCTATGGGTTGCAACAGCCATAGAGCGCTGTTTAAAAAGACCGTCGCTTGCAACTTGAACAAAGCCGTGCCGAGCGCAGCGAGGCCATGCCCAACCAACGGGCGGGAGCCTATTTTTGGGGGCCTATATACTTAACTAGCCATTACTTGAGAGCCGCCTTTTAAGTCGGTCCTATGCTTCCCATGAGTCACATGTCATCCAAAGGCATTTCGATTGTGTCGCCATATCGAGGATAGGCACGGTCAAGTGATCTCTTGAACCCATCCCAAGTTGATGAGGCCCTCATTAGAGCAATTACGCCAGAAATATGCTCTTTAAGTAGCGGATGGCCGTATTCTGGATTGAACCATTGATGATGCTTTGATAGCCGTTCTCCGCTGGAGTTCATGGGGTTCAGTTCTCTTAGTTCATCGGTCAGAGTTGGTGCTAACCGATCATAGACAAAATTGTTCGTCCAACCACCTATGGCTCCAGGACGTTTAGCCGAACCATCCCAGTCCCAAGCCCTTAGCCTGTAAATTTGCTTGTAAAATTCGTCAGGAAATGTCTTTGTCCACTTTTGGCGGTAGTCTGACAAAAAGCTTTCAAGAATATCGGCAAGAGCTGTTTTAGCCCGCATTTCTTGATAGCCAGTGGCTTCATCTACAAGCGCGATTATTCCAACTTTTGCGAACCCGCGAATTAGGGACCAAGCATGGTTAACCATGTTGGCCTGCTGGGGTCCTGTCGCGCCTTGTTTCTCTGCCTCAAGAATAGCGTCGCATACATCAACCAGCACTTCTGCTGGATACCCGTATCCCATATGTCCAGTGGGCGGCTGGAAGAAAATAGGTGATTTTAGCGCCACCTCTAAGTCACTATTTATAAACGGTTTCAACCATTTTTGAGATGCAAAACGGGGTATTTCGGCGCCGGTGTTTGAAGGCTCGTTGCTACTGCGTGGGCCACCGCGCTTTATCCCTAAGCCTTTGAACATCCCTCTCTGGCTAAGGACACGTGTTTCATCATCAAGCACATAGCAATCGATTTGGATACCACCAATCACAAGGGGCTTATCAGCCGAACCCGCAAGTGTCTTGGATACGGCAGGCTTAGGTGCTTTTATGTCAAAGATAGAATCCACTACATCATCGAATGCCCCATCTGTGATCGGCTCAATTGTACTTTCGGGCTTTTTAGCCATTGGTCAAATCCTTGTAGGTCAGACGCTTATCAACCATCCGGTCAATCGTCATATTGATGAAGTTCAACGTGCCAACTTTGGCAGTGTTATGGCGGAACGAAAACTCGTTCACATAGCGGTGCAAGTGGTCTTCACTCATGTAGTGGTAAACGCCGATATAACCGCGCTTGAGCAATGACCAAAAGCTCTCGATGCCATTGGTGTGGGCCATGTCACGGACGTATTCGCCAGCAGAGTGGCGCACTGTCTTATGGGTGAAGCCTTGGGCAGCAAGGCCATTATAGGCGCGAAATTCATCCGTAACGACTTCGCCGCTCTCTGGGGCGTTATCCTTAACAAATTTGACCAGCGTTGCTGCATTGGTCTGCTTTACAGGCATGGCTCGAACTTGGCCTTGCTCATCACGCATGCCGACAACTGCGACTTTTCCAACTGCACCACGGCTCGCATTCAGCTTCTTATCAGCGTGTTTGTTCTTTTCTTTACCGCCGACATAGGTTTCATCGACCTGCACTTGCCCATCCATCTTGTCGTCGTTGCCGCCCATCCAAGTTTCGCGGATACGCTGAGCAAGAAACCATGCGGTTTTCTGAGTGACACCTAATTCGCGGGCCATTTGAGTGCTGGGGATACCCTTGCGGGCGCTTGTGAGCATGTAGATGGCGAGAAGCCACTTGAGCAAAGGAAGGCGGCTCTCGGCCAGCACTGTGCCAGTGCGAACACTGAAATGTTTGCGACAATCTTTGCAGCGGTAGGCCATTGGCTTGTGATCTTTGCACTCGGACACATTAATAGAACCACAATGGCCGCAATGCGACTCACCAGCCCAGCGGCGCGCCTCAAAAAACTTGCGGGCTGATTTCTCATTTGGGAATTTCTGGAAAAACTCGAATGTGCTAAATGTATCTGGCATGGGCCTAATCTCTCTTGTTATGATTAAACTAGCCAAAAATCACAACATAGTCAAGCTAATTTTGGCTAGTTAAGTATATAGGCCCCTATTTTTGCTGAAACTGTTAACCCTATGGACCTGCGCCCTGTTTGGCAGTAAACTGGGGCCAAATTGGGCAATCAGACCCTTTGTATCGAGGCAAATATGCAGTACCCCCAACGATTTTCAGCTTTGCCGGAATATGCGTTTCCGCGTTTGCGCACCCTGCTGGCACCTTTTCCGGCGGGCGGTGATTTGGTGGCAATGTCAATTGGCGAGCCTCAGCACAGGTTTCCAGATTTTATCCCACAAATTATCGCTGAAAACGCTGACGGGTTTAATGTTTACCCGCCCAATAATGGCGCGCCAGAGTTGCGCGCAGCCATTGCGCGCTGGTTGGAAACCCGTTTTGGCCTGACTAAAATTAATGAAGATACCGAAGTTTTTCCTTTGAACGGCACGCGCGAAGGTTTGTTTAACGCCTGTCTTGCCTTGTCTCCCGAAACCAAAAACGGTCAAAAACCGGCCATCCTGATGCCCAATCCGTTTTATCAATGTTATATGGTGGCTGCACGGGCTGTCGGGGCTGATCCGATCTATGTAAATGCCGAAAAAAGCAATGATTTCCTGCCGGATTTCCACGCGTTGCCAACCGAAACCCTTGATCGCACCACCATTGTTTACATGTGTTCCCCGAGCAACCCGCAAGGGGCTGTTGCCTCAGCGGAATATTGGAAAAACCTGCTGGCATTGGCCCAAAAACATGATTTCAGGGTGTTTGCTGACGAATGTTATTCCGAAATTTACCGCGAGGCCCCGCCCGCCGGTATTCTGGCGGCTGTGCAAGAAACGGGCGTTGACCCTGAGCGGGTCTTGGCGTTTCATTCGCTTTCCAAACGCTCAAACCTGCCGGGTTTGCGTTCGGGGTTTGTTGCTGGCGGGCCAAAATCTATTGCTGAGCTGTTGCAATTACGCGGCTATACTGGCGCGCCATTGCCATTGCCTTTGCAAAAAGCAGCAGCGGCAGCTTGGGCAGATGAGACACATGTGATTGAAAATCGCACGCTTTATCAAAAAAAATTCTCGCTGGCGGACCGAATTTTGGGTAATGTGCCAGAATACCGCTCCCCGCAAGCCGGATTCTTTTTATGGCTGAAGGCAGAGAATGGCGAAATAGCCGCGTTAAAGCTTTGGCAAAACAGTGGCGTTAAAGTGTTGCCGGGTGCGTATTTATCGCATGACACACCAAATGGTAATCCGGGTCACGAGTATATCAGAGTAGCACTGGTTGCAGATTTTCCTGATCTGGAGCGCGGGTTGACCGCGATCCGAGATTATTTGCTTTCGGAACAGAACGGTTAAAAAAATGAGCATGGCAGTATTTTCTAAAAGTAAATCAAGGCGTAAACCGCGCCGCAAAAAACCTGAAACCAAATCGCAGGCGCTGTTGCGAAAACGCGGCTCCGAGGCCATGGGCTTTGCCATGCTTGTGTTCGGGCTTGTGCTTTTTCTGGCTTTTCTAACCCACACGGAAAACGATCCTTCGTTTTTTATGAAAACAGACGCAAATGCTGCAAATATTCTGGGCCGGTTCGGGTCTTATATGTCCGATGCGCTGCACCGGATACTGGGCTGGGCATTCTGGGGGATGCCAGTTTTCTTTGCAGTCTGGGGATTGCGTTTTATGTTACATCGCGGTGCAGGGCGCGCAGTTTTACGCATGGTTTTTGCACCCATCGCCGTTTTTGTTTCGGCAACGTTTTTTGCGGCGCATGCGCCGCTAGATAACTGGGGCTATGCATACGGATTAGGCGGGATATTTGGTGACAGTGCCTTGGAATTTTTGTTGGGCTTCATGCCCTTTGCCTTGGGTGCTGATCTTAAAATCCTGACTGCGATGCTGGCGGTTGTGTTTTTGTTGATAAGCCTGTTTTCGCTTGGGGTTTCGAAATCCGAAAGCAAAGCCGCTGGCCATTACTTTTTGGCAGGTCTGGTCACGATTTATGCATTGTCAGCGGATATTTTCCGCTGGCTGGGTGGCGTTGGGTTTCGCTCGGCTCGCTCAGGGATGGTTGCTGCAAGCAGCAGTTTAAGCGCTGCTGGCAAATCCGGCCTATCCGCTGCCAAAGCCGCCAGCGAAAAACGCCGTGAGCAAAAGCTGGCGGATAAAGCCGAAAAATCGGTGACGGAAAGCCGTTTTTCCGACAGGCTGGACAATCTGCGTGAGGAAGGCTCCGTTGACAGTGTTGCCAAACACAACCCGGACGACGTGCCTGCTGCTGATACGTTAATTGCACGGATCGCCCACACAGTTGAACAACCCACCCCCGAGAATGATGTGATTGACGACAGCCCAGAACAGCAAGCCTCCGAATATCCGGCCCTTGGCGGTGTTAGTCGCAACAATGCTCCGACCCAACAAGTATCTGCGCCCACCCCCGCGGAGCCTATGGTGAAATATCCCAGCACCAAGCCCGCGGCAAAAAGCAGCCGTGCCAAAGCAGAAGAACAGCCAACTCTTGGGCTGGAACCCGTCGCGAGCGGCTATGAAATGCCGCCACTATCGTTGCTGGAAAGCCCTACCAAAATTATCCGGCATCATCTAAGCGAAGACGCCCTGAACGCCAATGCCCGCATGTTGGAAACCGTGCTGGATGATTACGGCGTCAAAGGTGAAATCATCGGTGTGCGCCCCGGCCCGGTTGTCACGATGTATGAACTTGAACCAGCACCGGGCCTAAAAGCCAGCCGTGTGATTGGTTTGGCTGATGACATCGCAAGGTCTATGTCGGCACTGTCGGCCCGGGTTTCGACCATTCCAGGGCGCACCGTCATTGGTATCGAGCTGCCCAATGAAAACCGTGAAACTGTATTATTGCGCGAAATATTTTCGGCCCGTGCATTTGGCGATAGCAACCATCAATTGCCGCTTGCGCTTGGCAAAGACATCGGCGGGGAACCTGTGGTTGTGAACCTTGCGCGTATGCCGCATTTGTTGATTGCTGGCACCACCGGTTCGGGCAAATCTGTGGCGATCAATACCATGATCCTGTCGCTGGTTTACGCCCTGCCCCCCGAAGATTGCCGCCTGATTATGATTGACCCAAAAATGCTGGAACTGTCAGTTTATGACGGCATTCCACATCTGCTATCACCCGTTGTGACCGACCCCAAAAAAGCAGTGGTGGCCTTGAAATGGGCAGTTGCAGAAATGGAAGAACGCTATCGCAAAATGTCAAAACTGAATGTGCGCAATATTGACGGCTTTAATGGCCGTGTCGCGGACGCGATTGCAAAAGGGGAGGCATTCACCCGCACTGTGCAAACCGGATTTGACGATGAAACCGGCGATCCGGTATTTGAAACCCAAGAATATACGCTGGAAAAACTGCCCTATATTGTCATCATTGTTGATGAAATGGCCGATCTGATGATGGTCGCAGGCAAAGAGATTGAGGCCTGCATCCAGCGGCTGGCGCAAATGGCACGGGCGGCGGGCATTCATCTGGTGATGGCCACGCAGCGGCCCTCGGTTGATGTGATTACCGGCACAATCAAAGCCAACTTTCCAACCCGTATCAGCTTTCAGGTGACCTCCAAAATCGACAGCCGCACGGTGTTGGGTGAAATGGGGGCTGAGCAATTGCTGGGCAAAGGCGACATGCTGTTCATGGCAGGCGGCGGGCGCATAACCCGTGTGCACGGCCCGTTTGTTTCGGATCAGGAAGTTGAGGAAATTGTCAATTTCCTTAAGGCCCAAGGTGAACCGGAATATGTTTCCAGCGTGATCGAGGGCAGCGGATCAGAGGCCGACGCGCAGCTTGATTTGAAACTGGGGCTTGGCAATGGCACCGACGAAAACACCCTGTTGGACACAGCGATTGCGATTGTCGCCAACGACCGAAAATGCTCGATCTCTTATATCCAGCGCAAACTGTCGATCGGCTATAACAAAGCCGCCAAACTGGTGGAAGAAATGGAAGACATGGGCATAGTTTCGCCTGCAAACCACGTAGGACGGCGAGAGGTTCTTGTCCCCGAAGTGCAGCACTAGTATCTGTCATCGCGTATATGTGAGCGCAGTTTAAGTGACGCTAAGCGCAATATGGGTAAGGTCAAAACCATGAACAGACGTAAATTTATCACAACTTCCGCTACTTTTCTAGCGCTTGTGCCTGCAATGGGCGTCATGGCACAAGAAAATCCTTTGATTGGCCGACTTAACGCTTATTTGTCCAGCTTGACCACAGCACAAGCCAGATTCAGTCAAGAAAACGCTGACGGCACTGTTATCAATGGCTCATTCTTTTTGAAAAAGCCTGGGCAAATGCGATTTGAATACGATTCGCCCTCGGATTCACTGGTGATTGCCAGTGGCCGCACTATTGCCATATTTGATGCAAAATCCAATGCGGGGCCGCAACGCTATCCGCAAAACCGAACGCCTTTGTCTTTGCTTTCCATGGCCAATATCGATGTTACAAATTCGGTTTTTGTGCGCCGCATCGAGGAAAGAAGCGGTCGCAGTTTTATCACTCTATTTGACCCCGAAAAACCGCAAAACGGGTCTATGGTGATGATATTTGACAATGATCCGATGGCATTGCGCGAATGGATCGTGGTTGACCGCTCCGGCCTTGAAACCCAAGTTTATCTGGAAGAATTGCAGACCGGAATTGAGTTGCAAAACCGGTTGTTTAACATCAGCTATAACCAGCGTTTACTAGAGCGTGAGCGAGGTGATGAATGAGGAAATACCAACACTCGACTTAAATGTCGATCTGTCGTGCCTCATCTATCAACATCACCGGAATGCCGTTGCGGATCGGAAAAGCAAGCCCAGCGGCTTTTGATACCAGCTCCTGCTTTTCCGCATCATAACTAAGCGTGGAACGGGTTTGCGGGCAGACCAGCGTTTCCAGCAGTTTCGGGTCGATTTTTACATTTGCCATGGCGTTTACGCAAAAATCATTGAGGACAATTTACGCCGTCCGGTTTGTGCCAGTTCGGATTTCGGGCCAAGACTGTCAAACAATTTGAAAAGCTGGGTTTTAGCAGCGGCATCATTCCAATCCCGATCACGGCGGAACAGCTCCAAAAGCGCATCTACGGCACCGGGTTCATCCCCATTTGCTGCTAAAGCCACGGATAAATCAAGCCGAGCCTGATGGTTGTCAGGGTCAGATTCCAACGCCGCCAGATGTTCGTCTGCTTCGCCAGCCTCTGCGGCGGCCTCAATCAAATCAATTTGTGCGCGAACGGCAGCGATGATTGGGTCATCTTCTTTACCGTCAGGCACCGCTTGCAGAAATGCTTTGGCTTGCTCCATCTCATCCAGAGCAAGATGCGCGCGCACCAAACCAGCGAGCGCGTTCAGGTTTTCTGGGTCTTCCCCCAATATTGCAGCAAATGTCTGGGCTGCATCGCGGGCTTCGCCTGCTTGCAACATTTGATCAGCGGCGTCCAATGCTTCGTCAAAACCGGCCCCTTCGCCCCCCATGGCAGAAACACGTTTCACAAAATCATCCAGCTGCGCAGGGCTTTGCGCGCCTTGAAACCCATCAACCGGCTGACCATCCACAAAAGTAAAAACCGCAGGAATAGACTGCACCCGCATCTGGCTTGCGATCTGCTGGTTTTGGTCGACATCAACCTTAACCATTTTCACCTTGCCACCCGCCTTTTTCACCGCAGCTTCCAAAGCTGGCCCAAGGGTTTTACACGGGCCGCACCACGGCGCCCAAAAATCAACAATCACCGGAACCTCCTTGGAGGCCTCGATAACGTCTTGCATAAAGGTTGCTTCGGTGCTGTCTTTGATCAGGTCATCGTTTATCGGGTTCAAATCCATTACGGAATTCCTTTGATATTGGCTCGTGCCATACTTGTGCTTATTTATTGGTTTTTTCAAGCACCAAAACAATTCAGACCCGCCTTGAACCGCTGGCAGAGCAGGAATTTATTTATCAGGGATATAATCGCCTTCGAATTTTTTCAGATCGTCAATGATCTCATACCAATCAGGTTTTGATGCGGTATGAATATGAAGCGAAGGCCGGATTTTTGGGTCATCGTCAAGCGCCGAAGCTGCAATTACATAGACATCACCCGATGCCATATCACCTAGCGATGTGCCGCAATCCTTGCAAAAACAGCGCTCAAACTTTGCATCCGGCCCTGCTTTGAATTTACTTATCAGATCTTGCCCCTGCGTGATCAAAAAATCATCGGCTTTTCCCATCAAAACCGCAGAGAATACGCCCGCAGCCTTGCGACATCTGGAACAATGGCAATAGCTTAAGGAAAAGGGTTTTCCGGAAATTTGAAACTTTATATTTCCACATAAGCAGCTTCCATTGATCACTTTTACATCCTTTTTTTTGCATTTCAATAATAAGAACATAATGTGAACATATGGCACGCGCAAGGAGAAAATATACTTTGCGGCAAGGTTATAGTTGCTCCAAAAGCACATGGTGGCGGTTAAGGAAATCAGCCTTCACATGCATGGGCGGGCGCAAATCCAATTTCAGGGTTTTGGCTATGGCATGTTTGGGAGTGCCAAACAATTTATTGGCCTCGGCTTCGGAAAATCCGGCGATCTGAATGGCCTCCAGCCAAGCAGAAATTTTATCTGCCCGCTTGATTTGCAGCTTTACCGATTTTGGCACCTGCCCCGGCAGGCCAAACCGCAACAAAACCGCTGCCATCAGCCGGTCATCCAACTCTTTATAACCCGGCCCCACGGCTGCCTTGACCGGCGAAATCATGTCTCCGATCACATATTCAGGCGCATCATGCAACAAAGCAATCAGTTTCCATTTGGCGGGTGCTTTTGGATTAAGCAGGCTATAAAGCTGTTCAACCAGCAATGAGTGTTCGGCCACGGAATACGGGAATTCGCCAATGGTTTGCCCGTTCCAGCGGGCCACAAATGCCAAGCCGTGGGCGATGTCTTCGGCCTCTATGTCCAAGGGGGCGGGATTTATCAGATCAAGCCGCCGACCGGAAAGCATGCGTTGATAAGCGCGTTTGGGGGCTTTTAGCTTCATTTCATTGCTGCGATCATTTTTTCACGAGGCCATACCGGCTGGCCATGGGCAATCGCTTTTTCGATCCGTTTGATGTTTTTATAATGCACATAAGCCGGAATTAACCCGCGTAGCCCTGTATAATATAACGGGTTGATGACATTTATCCGCGCCGAAATTCTTTGTGGCGTGATCTCCGATTTTATCTTTTGCAGCAATGTCAGGCTGGTAACATTTTTATGGTCTTGGCGAGGTTTGGCTTTTAAAGCTTCGCCCAGCACTTCTTTGAAAAAACGGGTATATTCATGCAAAAATGCTTTGTTATGGCGATCAGGCTTGGCCATCCAAGGCTTGGTCTGGGAGATGAAATGCAGGATTTTAGGGTCAAAATATTTATTTAACCTAGAGGTTTCTTGAAGGGTCTGCCAGTTCCAGCGCAAAGAAATCGGCCCCCATTCACCCTTAAGATGCATGTTTATGGCAGTCTGGTCATGCAAAAAGCGGATTTGCGGAGTGGCATTTTTTAATTCCTCCAGCCTGATCGCCGCTTGCAAGCTGTCTTTGTAGAAATTTTCCTTAATGCAGCGGGGCACGTCCAGCACCAACACGCCGGTATTAAGATATTTTAAACCGCTAATGCCAAGTGCTTGCCAATAATCGGTGCGCGCCGCATTGGGCGTGCCGGCCCATTGGGTAATGTCCAAAACACCCGAAATTGCAAAGCCCGGCACAGCCGCTGCAAAAAGCTCTGAAATTTTGCCGCTTTGCAAAAAGACATCCGCATCAAGATAAACGATCTGTTGGTAATCCTTGGCAAAAATTTCCGCCAAACCCAGTAAAATAAATGCCGTAGAGGTTATTCGGTTACTTGTTTGCAAGGCAAAAAACGGCGTCTCGTCAACTTGGCAAATCCGGATTTCAGGATCGATCCTGTCCAATTCCACCAATGCTTTGTCAAAGGTGGTGATGCAAATATCATAATCGCGGTCCGGCTCGGCCAGCATAATCTGGTTGGCGGTAAATTGGGCGAAACGCACAACATTACGATCCGCACAGAAAACCACTGCTTTTTTATGGCTGGCGGCTTGGTTTTGTTTCAGAATTTCAGACACAAGATTTCCGTTAATAGTTCTTTAGTTGTCTATACACATTTATCCTGCTATCTGGCGACCGGAAAACAACCAAATACTGACCGAAATCAAAGGGGCGTAAAAAATGCCAACGGATTATATTGTAAAAGACATTGAGCTGGCGGGCTTTGGCCGCAAGGAACTGGACATTGCCGAGACCGAAATGCCGGGCCTGATGTCATTGCGTCAAGAATATGGCGACAGCAAACCGCTTAAAGGTGCGCGCATTGCAGGCAGCCTGCATATGACCATTCAGACCGCTGTTTTAATGGAAACGCTGACCCATCTGGGCGCAGATATCCGCTGGGCAAGTTGCAATATTTATTCCACCCAAGACCACGCCGCCGCAGCCATGGCCGCAGCCGATATTCCAGTTTTTGCCATCAAAGGCCAATCCCTGACGGAACATTGGGATTACCAAGATCGCATTTTCTTGTTTGAAGACGGCCCATGTAATTTGATTCTGGATGATGGCGGTGATGCCACGCTTTATATCTTGCTGGGCGCCCGCGCCGAGGCCGGTGAAACCGAATTGCTGGAAACCCCTCAATCGGAAGAAGAAGAAGCGATTTATGCGCAGATCAAAAAACGCATGGTCTCTAGCCCCGGTTGGTTCGCAGCCCAGCGCGATGCGCTGAAGGGTGTGTCCGAGGAAACCACAACTGGCGTACATCGTCTGTATGAGCTGGTCGAGGCGGGCCAACTGCCCTTTCCGGCGATCAATGTCAATGACAGCGTTACCAAGTCAAAATTCGACAATAAATACGGCTGTAAGGAATCGCTGGTGGATGGCATTCGCCGTGCCACCGACACCATGATGGCCGGTAAAACCGCAGTTGTTTGTGGTTATGGCGATGTAGGCAAAGGCTCTGCTGCCAGCCTAAGCGGCGCTGGTGCGCGGGTAAAAGTCACTGAAATTGACCCGATTTGCGCCCTTCAGGCAGCAATGGACGGCTATGAGGTCGTGCTGCTGGAAGATGTGGTTTCCAGCGCCGATATTTTCATCACCACCACCGGCAACAAAGACATTATCCGCATTGAACACATGCGCGAGATGAAAGACATGGCGATTGTTGGCAATATCGGCCATTTTGACAATGAAATTCAGGTCGCGGCCCTGAAAAACCACAAATGGACCAATATCAAAGATCAGGTTGATATGATCGAAATGCCAAGCGGCAATCGTATGATCTTGCTGTCCCAAGGCCGTTTGCTGAACCTTGGCAACGCCACCGGCCATCCATCATTTGTGATGTCAGCCAGCTTTACCAATCAGGTTCTGGCCCAGATCGAACTATGGCAGAATGACGGGAAATATGAAAATCAGGTCTATATCCTGCCCAAACATCTGGATGAAAAAGTCGCAATGCTGCATCTGGCTAAAATCGGCGTGAAACTGACAACGCTAACCAAAGATCAGGCTGATTATATCGGGGTTAAAACCGATGGCCCGTTTAAGCCGGAACATTACCGTTATTAACGCTGTCAATAGGATTGCCCCAAACAACCGGGGCAATCACCTGAAATGTAAATATTACAGTGGGTTGGATATCCCGGCCTGCGCTCACCCGGGGCGGTGCATAAGGTCTATTGTTACCGAGTCCGGTTCGATGAGAGCCATTAGTTCGGAAAAAGACGTCTTGCCCTCCATCAAACCAAGGGATGCAATGGCCTGTTCTTCGGTTTCCCAGAAATAAAGATCAACCCACAACCCGTCTTTGCCCTGATACAAGGTCTGACTGATAAAGCCCGGCAGTTTCTGGAGGTCAGGCAACAGCCTGTCAACTGCCGCAATCATTGTGGCGGCAGATACGTCTGGCTTTGAGCGCCATTTCACCAATTCGGCGCAATGTTTATTTGTCATGTCTTTCACTCCCAAGATTATTGTATAATGCGCAGGCAGTCGCGCCTGTTGCATTTAATAGAGTGTTATAAGTTTTAATTGTTCTTGAAAATGCTGAATACCTAATTCATTGTTTAAAATTATGAACAATAGATTCTTCACCCTTGCCGAAGCATTTGTCGCAGTCGCGCGCCATAACTCGATCACCGAAGCAGCAGCCGAACTTAGAACCTCAAAATCCAGTGTCAGCCAGAAAATTTCCGAGCTGGAGGCACTGGTCGATGCCAGTCTGCTAAAAAGAACAACGCGTAAAATGACGTTGACGTCGGCGGGTCAAAAAATGTTTGAAACATGCGTGAACGCCGTTGATGCAACCGCAAAGGCTGCTATCGAAGCTGGCGCGGCGACCGAACCAGCCGGTCCGGTAACAGGTAGCGTGACCCTTTCGGGCGCTAATTCGTATCTGACCCGCATTATCCTGCCCATCCTTCCCGAGTTTCTAGGGGATTTCCCCCGCGTTAGGCCAATTCTGGTGGGCAGTGATCGCAGGGTAAACTTTGCCGAGGAAAATGTTGATTTAGGCATTCGTATCGGGCCTGTAAATTCAGGCAGAGACCAAGCCACGGCCCTGACGCCGCTAAGGCGTATCCTATGTGCAAGCCCGGAACTGCTCCAGTCGCTTGGCGGGTTGCCCTGCCCCGATGATCTGGCAGACGCGCCTTGCATATTGAGAGAGCAGGAAAGTGCAGAGTGGATCATGAAACGCGGCGCAACAACCCATTGCCATCGGGTTTCAGATGCAAAACTTGTCGTAAACACGATAGAGCTAAGCCGTTGCGCCGCCCGCGATGGTCTTGGCGTTGCGCTGCTTGCCGAGGTTATCGTGCGCGATGATATTGCGCGCGGGCATCTGGTAAATGTTCTACCGGAATGGGGCTTTTCTGATATCCCCGTCACCTTGCTGTCGCGAAGATCAAAAATGGGTAAAGCCGCTGTCAGAATGCTGCATCGACATCTTGTCAACAAGGTCGGGATTAACAGGTCCTGACCCTTGCAAAAACTAATTCGCAAATACCCCCATGGGGTTGCGCCCCGCGTCCCACCGATTATAAGCATCCCAATTTGCAGCTATCCTACGAATCCATCCTCGCGCCTGACATTCAGACGCGGCCAAACGCGCGGAACCGGTATGCCAAAAAGAACTGACATCAAATCCATCATGATCATCGGTGCCGGCCCAATTATCATTGGTCAGGCTTGCGAATTTGATTATTCCGGCACCCAAGCCTGCAAAGCGTTAAAAGAGGAAGGCTATCGGGTTATTCTGGTTAATTCCAACCCTGCCACTATCATGACCGACCCCGATATGGCGGATGCAACTTATATCGAACCTATCACGCCCGAAACGGTTGCCAAAATCATTGCAAAAGAACGGCCCGATGCGCTGTTACCCACCATGGGTGGCCAAACCGGGCTGAACACGGCCCTATCGCTGGACGATATGGGGGTGTTGAAAAAATATAATGTGGAGTTGATCGGCGCGGATCGCAAAGCCATTGAAATGGCCGAAGATCGCAAATTATTCCGTGAGGCCATGGACCGCCTTGGCATTGAAAACCCGCGCGCTACCATTGCCGAAAACATGCAAGAATGCATGGATGCGCTGGACGAGATCGGCCTGCCAGCGGTTATTCGCCCTGCTTTCACCATGGGCGGCACCGGCGGCGGCATTGCCTATAACAAAGCCGATTTTGAACATATTTGCGCCAGCGGGCTGGATGCCTCGCCGGTTACGCAAATCCTAATCGACGAAAGCCTTGTCGGGTGGAAAGAATTCGAAATGGAGGTTGTGCGCGACAAAGCTGACAACGCCATAATCATTTGCGCCATTGAAAACGTTGACCCGATGGGCGTGCATACCGGCGACAGCATCACCGTGGCCCCGTCGCTGACTTTGACCGATAAAGAATACCAGATGATGCGTTCGGCCAGCATTGCAGTGCTGCGTGAAATCGGTGTGGAAACCGGCGGTTCCAACGTGCAATGGGCGGTGAACCCTGTGGATGGACGGCAAGTGGTGATAGAGATGAACCCGCGGGTGTCGCGTTCATCTGCGCTGGCCTCCAAGGCTACAGGGTTTCCGATTGCCAAGATAGCAGCCAAACTGGCGGTAGGCTATACGCTGGATGAGCTGGACAATGACATCACCAAAGTCACCCCTGCCAGTTTTGAACCGACAATTGATTATGTGGTCACCAAAATCCCGCGCTTCACCTTTGAAAAATTCCCGGGCGCTGAGGCCACCCTGACCACGGCGATGAAATCAGTCGGTGAGGCAATGGCGATTGGCCGGACCTTCCACGAGAGCGTGCAAAAAGCCCTGTGTAGTCTGGAAACCGGCCTGACAGGGTTTGATGAAGTTGACGTGCCGGATATGCCAGCCAGCGACGATATGGTGTTTACCGATGGCGCAGAGCTTGGCCTGACACGTTTCAAAATTGGCGCCACTCCTGAGGCCCAAGAAGCCATCGACAAAGCCCTGACCAAGGCGCTTTCGATCCAGTCTCCTGATCGCATGCTGATCATCGCGCACTCCATGCGTTACGGGTTTTCCGATGCGGAAATCTTTGACATCACCAAGTTTGACCCATGGTTTCTGGCGCGCATCCGCGAAATAATCGCTGTGGAAACCGATCTGGTCATCAACGGCTTACCCCATAACAGCCATGAGATGCGCAGCCTGAAAATGATGGGTTTTTCTGACACGCGCCTTGCAACATTAACCGGGCGCACTGAGCAACAAGTGCGCCATGACCGCACCGCGTTAAACGTGGTGGCCTGCTTTAAACGCATTGATACCTGCGCGGCGGAATTCGAGGCCCAGACGCCTTATATGTATTCCACGTATGAAAGCCCTGTCATGGGCGATGTGGAATGCGAATCCCGCCCGACGGACCGCAAAAAAGTGGTTATTCTGGGTAGTGGCCCAAACCGCATCGGCCAAGGCATCGAGTTTGATTATTGCTGTTGCCACGCCTGTTATGCACTGACCGACGCGGGGTATGAAACCATTATGATCAATTGCAATCCTGAAACGGTTTCAACGGATTATGACACCTCGGACCGGTTGTATTTTGAACCGCTAACCTTAGAATCGGTGCTGGAAATTCTGCGGGTGGAGCAGGAAAACGGTCATCTCCACGGCGTTATCGTGCAATTTGGCGGCCAAACCCCGCTGAAACTGGCCAATGCTTTGGAGGCTGAGGGCATTCCCATTCTGGGCACCACGCCTGATGCCATTGATCTGGCAGAGGACCGCGAGCGGTTCCAGAAATTGCTGAATGATCTGGGGTTAAAACAACCCCATAACGGCATTGCCTCCAGTGCTGACGAGGCCTTTGAAATTGCCAAAGATGTTGGCTATCCGCTGGTGATCCGGCCATCTTATGTGCTGGGCGGGCGCGGCATGGAGATCGTGCGCGATGATGCGCATCTGAAACGCTATATCAATGAGGCCGTGAAGGTTTCGGGCGACAACCCGGTGCTGCTAGACAGCTATCTGACCGGCGCGGTTGAAGTGGATGTTGATGCGCTCAGCGATGGTGAAACCGTGCACGTGGCAGGTGTTATGGAACATATCGAGGAAGCCGGTGTGCATTCCGGCGACAGCGCCTGTTCCCTGCCGCCTTATTCGCTGGATTTCAAAACCATTGAGGAAATGAAACGCCAGACCAAAGCCATGGCGTTGGGTCTTGGGGTTGTGGGCCTAATGAATGTGCAATTCGCCATCAAAGACGAGGTGATTTATGTGCTGGAAGTTAATCCTCGTGCCAGCCGCACCGTGCCGTTTGTGGCTAAGGCGGTGAATTCGCCCATCGCCGCGATTGCCGCGCGGATCATGGCGGGCGAAAAGCTGACGGATTTTGTACTAAAAGACCCAAATACGCCCCATGTAGCGGTAAAAGAAGTGGTGTTGCCATTTGCCCGTTTCCCCGGTGTAGATACGTTGCTTGGGCCTGAAATGCGTTCTACCGGCGAGGTCATGGGTCTTGATACCAGTTTTTCAAAGGCATTTCTAAAGGCGCAAATGGGTGCGGGCGTTAACCTGCCAACCGGCGGCACAGCGTTCTTTTCTGTTAAGGAATCTGACAAAGGCCCGCTGATACTGGAAGCCGCGCAAATAGTGCATAATCTGGGTTTTGCGCTTGTGGCAACGCGCGGCACGGCAGCGTTTTTGACTGAAAATGGTATAAAGGCAGATGTGGTCAACAAGGTTTATGAGGGCCGCCCAGATGTGACGGACAAAATGAAAGACGGCGATATCCATCTGGTTTTCAACACCACCGAGGGCGCGCAATCAATTGAAGACAGCCGCGACATCCGCCGTATCGCGCTTTATGATCGCATCCCGTATTACACCACGGCTGCGGGCGCGCGGGCGGCTGCGCGGGCGATAAAGATGAGCATTGAGGGCGACATTGATGTGTTTGCTTTGCAGGGGTATTAAAGTAGGCCTAGCCATTAATTTTACCTAGGGTTCCAATATGAGCAAACTTGAAATCCGCCCGGCAACTGCGGATGAATTTTCAACCGCAATTGGCTGGGCTGTTGCTGAGGGCTGGAACCCCGGTCTTGATGACCTTTCGGTTTTTCACAACACCGACCCAAACGGGTTTTTGATGGGCTGGCGCGATGGCAGGCCGGTCTCTTCGATCTCCGTGGTGAAATATAACGACGATTTTGGGTTTCTGGGTTTTTACATCGTGCATCCCGATTTTCGCGGTATGGGGGATGGAATGGCCATATGGAACGCCGGAATGGATTACCTAAAGGGTTGCACCGTCGGATTGGACGGCGTGATAGATCAACAACAGAATTACCAACGCTCTGGGTTTTTGCTATCAGGCCGCAATATCCGGTTTTCAGGTGTGCCTAATATGGAACGCCCCAGCGCCAACGCTGTTAACCTTTGCGCTTATGAACAAACAAATTTTGACGCATTGTCAAAATTCGACGCTGAGCATTTCCAGTTTGAACGCCATAATTTTCTAACGGGCTGGATGGACAGCGAAAACAGTTCACGCCAGACTATTTTTGCACTTAAAGACAGCGAGATTTGTGGATATGGCACTGTTCGGCAATGTCACACAGGTTACAAAATCGCGCCGCTTTTTGCGCGTGACCCTGCGGTCGCCTATGAAATTCTTTTTGCCTTAAACGCCACACTTCCGGCGGGTTCGGAAATATCCATCGACGTGCCTGAAATAAATTTACAGGCCGGAAATATTGCACGACAAATCGGGTTGGCTCCGGTTTTTGAAACCGCAAGAATGTATGCGGGCAATGCGCCTGAATTGCCAATATCACAAATATTCGGCATCACGACCTTTGAATTGGGCTAATTCCGAAAATCAGCACATAGGGAATTTTGCCCCGACACAAGCCGAGGCAAAACCTGTTAATTGGTGTTGATATCAATCAACCCCCGAGCACGCTCCAACATATCGGCACCATCTATGCCTTGGGATTCCATTTCAGCCACCCAGCGCGCGATGACCGGTTGCGAGGCTGTTTCCCATTCCGTCAATGCATCGCCTTCTATGGTGATAATCCTGTTTCCCTCGGCTTCTGCCAAATCCCGACCAATCACATCAGCTTCTTGCATAATTCTACCCGCATTTGCAGAAAAATCAGCGCCTGAATTGGCGTCCAATATGGCCCGAAGGTCCGCAGGCATTGCCTCATAAACAGATTTGTTCATCACCAGCACAAATGCAGCCGTATAAAACGCCCGTTCACCGGCAAATTCGGTATGCGCATCGGTCAGCTCGGCAATTTTCAGGCCCGCGGTGACTTCCCATGGAATAACCGTGCCATCAATCACCCCTTTAGCAAGGTTTTCCGGCAGGGCCGGCACCGGCATGCCAATCGCGGTTGCGCCCAATTCTCCCAACAGATCATTGATCACGCGGGTAGGGCCGCGCAGTTTCAGGCCATCCATATCGTCAACCGTTTCAATGGCGTCACCCTTGACATGGATCACACCCGGCCCATGCACCCATGCGCCCAAGATATGCACATCTGCAAAATCCGTGTCGGCCATATCGGTTTCATACATCTGCCAATAGGCCCGCGATGTGGCCTCGGCATTGGTCATCATGAAAGGCAGCTCAAATACCTCAACCCGAGGGAAACGCCCCGGGGTATAACCCGGCAAAGTCCATGCAATATCAACCACGCCGTCAATGACCTGATCCATCAATTGCGGCGGCGAGCCACCCAGCGCCATGGCCGAATAGACCTCTACCTTGATGCGACCACCGGATTGTTCATTAATTGCGTCTGCCCAAGGGATCAGAATTTTGGCCGGAACCGTGGCTTGCGGTGGCAAGAACTGGTGCATGCGCAGGGTGATTTCTTGCGCTTTGGCTGACAAAGATGACAGCACAAGAGCCGCCGCTCCGATTGTTGCGATATTGCATATTTTCATTTTTCGTCTCCGAATTTTGGTTGTTGAGTAACTTGTTTCGGGCATCCGATCGACGCTTTACGAAGCTAAGTGGCAAATTCAGTGATACTGTTCGCTGCTGCTTAGCTGTTGCCCAGAATGGCGTAATATTGGCCAGCAATCAACCAACAGAGTTCAAGTTTCATTTATTTATTGTCAGCCAGATTTGTTTCCTATAGGAAACTTTTGCGTAGACCAGTGTATACCGTTGATCGAATCAGCAACCTTGTTGCAAAGTTATTTTGAATGGAGCGTGCAAATGTCCAAAATTGCCAGTGAACCCCGCAAAACCCCGCTATTTGACCTGCATGTCGAACTTGGCGGCAAAATGGTGGATTTCGCCGGTTGGATGATGCCGGTGAATTACGCAGCGGGTGTGGCCGCCGAGCATAAGCAGGTGCGTGAAAAAGCTGCTTTGTTTGATGTATCGCATATGGGGCAAGTGGTTCTGCGCGGCGATGATATAGCGGCCAAGCTGGAAACGCTTTGCCCCTCGTCCTTTGGGAAACTGCCGGTTGGTAAATCACGTTATACGTTTTTCACCAACCCGGCTGGCGGGATTATGGATGATTTGATTGTCACCAATGCCCACGATCATTTTGTTCTGGTCGTCAATGCCTCGATGCGCGAACAAGACGTGGCGCATCTTAGAACCCTTGATCTTGAAGTGATAGAGGTCGATAGATCCCTGATTGCTATTCAGGGGCCAGCCTCTGAGGCCATTGTTTCCAGCGTTGCACCAGCCGCCGCAGACCTGAAATTCATGGAAGCCGGATTGTTTGATCTATTGGGCGCTGAATGCCGCATCGCGCGGCTGGGTTATACTGGCGAGGACGGCTATGAAATTTCCTTGCCCAATGAGCGCGCAGTGGAAATCACCCGCAAATTCCTTGAACATCCTGATCTGGAGCCAGCTGGCCTTGGCGCGCGCGATAGTTTGCGGCTGGAAGCAGGCTTGTGTTTATATGGCAATGACATTGACAATGACACCTCGCCGGTTGAGGCAAATCTGGTCTGGGCCATGCAAAAGGCGCGCCGCGAAAATGGCGGCTTTCCCGGGGCTGAACGCATTTTGAACGAATTGGCCAACGGCCCACAGCGGCGCTTGGTTGGCATCAAACCCGAAGGTCGCGCACCTGCACGGCGCGGTGTGGAAGTTGCTGATAGCGACGGCAATATCATCGGCTCCATCACCTCTGGTGGCTTTGGCCCCACATATGGCGGGCCGGTTTCGATGGGCTATGTTGCCACTGAACATGCCGCTGAGGGCACCGCTGTTAACCTGCTAATTCGTGGCAAATCCATGCCCGCAACCGTTATCAAACTGCCCTTTGTGGCACAAAATTACAAACGCTAGAAAAGGATTTTCATCATGGCGACTTATTACTCCGAAGAACATGAATGGCTGCTGGTTGATGGCGACACCGCCACGCTGGGCATCACCAAACACGCCGCTGAGGCATTGGGCGAGGTGGTTTTTGTTGAGCTCAAAGAAGCAGGTGACACATTCGATAAAGACGACGAAATCGGTGTTGTCGAAAGCGTCAAAGCCGCCTCTGAACTATATGCGCCGCTGGCAGGCGAAGTGCTGGAAGCCAATACACCGCTGGAAGACAACCCCGGTTCGGTGAACGAGGACCCTGAAGGTAACGCATGGTTTTACAAGATCAAGCTCGACGATGTGGCGGAGCTTGAAGCCCTGATGGACGAAAACGCTTACAAAGCCTTCATCGCCTAAAAGGATACCGACATGTCGTTTCAGCTAACCCCCTATACCCCGTATGATTTTGCCAATCGCCGCCATATCGGCCCATCCGACACCGAGGTGCAGGAAATGCTGGATGTTATCGGCGTGGAGTCACTGGACGCGCTGATCGACCAAACGGTGCCGGAATCTATCCGCCAAAAAACGCCACTGGTCTTGCAAGAACCGATGTCTGAACGCGACGCGCTGCACCACATGCGCGAGGTAATCAAAAAGAACAAAGTCCTGACATCGCTGATTGGCCAAGGCTATTACGGTACCATGACCCCGCCGGTTATCCAGCGTAATATTCTGGAAAATCCGGCGTGGTATACCGCCTATACCCCCTATCAACCCGAAATCGCGCAGGGGCGGCTAGAGGCCCTGTTGAATTTCCAGACCATGGTTTCCGACCTGACCGGTCTGGAAATTGCTAATGCATCCTTGCTTGATGAAGCCACTGCCGCTGCTGAGGCCATGGCGATGGCCAAACGTGGCAGTAAATCCAAAGCAACCGCGTTTTTTGTGGATGAAAACTGCCATCCGCAAACCATTGCCGTGATCAAAACCCGGGCAGAACCGATGGGCATCGACATTATTGTCGCCAGCCCCGAAACTGATATGGACGCAGAATCTGTGTTTGGCGCGATATTCCAATACCCCGGCACTTATGGCCGTGTGCGTGACTTTACGCCCTGCATCACTGCTTTGCACGAACACAAAGCCATCGCGATTATGGCAGCGGATATTCTGGCGCTCTGCCTGCTGAAATCTCCGGGTGAAATGGGTGCCGATATTGCGGTTGGGTCAACCCAGCGCTTTGGCGTGCCGATGGGATATGGCGGCCCGCACGCAGCGTATATGGCGACAACCGACAAACTGAAACGCTCCATGCCCGGGCGGATTATCGGCGTTTCAATTGATGCGCGCGGCAACAAAGGCTATCGCCTTGCCTTGCAAACCCGCGAGCAGCATATTCGCCGCGAAAAGGCCAATTCAAACGTCTGCACCGCCCAAGCCCTGCTCGCTGTTATGGCGTCAATGTATGCAGTGTTTTACGGGCCAGCGGGCCTAAAAGCCATCGCTCAATCGGTGCATCGTAAAACCGCGCGTATGGCCAAGGGGCTGGAAAGTCTTGGTTTCAAAATAACGCCGGATGTGTTTTTTGACACCATCACGGTCGAGGTCGGCGCGCTGCAAGGCGTGATTATGAACGCAGCGGTAGATAACAAAATTAACCTGCGCAAAATTGGCGATACTCGCATCGGTATCAGCCTTGACGAGCAAACCTATCCCGAAACCATCGAAGCCGTCTGGCGGGCTTTTGGCGGCGATATGAAAGACGATAGCGCCAAAAACCGCGAATATCGCCTGCCGGAAAACATGCTGCGCACCGACGAATACCTGACCCACCCCATATTCCATATGAACCGTTCCGAGGCCGAGATGACCCGCTATATGCGGCGCTTGGCCGACCGTGATCTGGCGCTTGACCGTGCCATGATCCCGCTGGGTTCCTGCACCATGAAGCTGAACGCCACTGCGGAAATGATCCCGCTAACGTGGTTTGGCATTGCCAATATGCACCCGTTTGTGCCGCTGGATCAGGCCAATGGATATACCGAACTGACCAACCAGTTGATGGAGCAGTTATGCGAAATCACCGGCTATGACGCCATGTCACTACAACCCAATTCCGGCGCGCAAGGTGAATATGCCGGGCTGCTAACCATCCGCAATTACCACAAATCGCGGGGCGAAGGCGGGCGTAATATCTGCCTGATCCCCAGTTCAGCCCACGGCACCAACCCCGCATCTGCGCAAATGGTTGGTTGGAAAGTTGTGGTGGTTAAATCCAATGAGGCTGGCGAAATTGATCTGGACGATTTCCGCGAAAAGGCGGTGGCCGCAGGCGATAATCTTGCCGCCTGCATGATCACTTACCCCTCCACCCATGGCGTATTTGAAGAAACCGTGACCGAAGTGTGCAAAATCACCCATGACCATGGCGGACAGGTCTATATTGACGGCGCCAACATGAACGCCATGTGCGGCCTTGCCCAACCCGGAAAAATCGGTGGCGATGTCAGCCATTTGAACCTGCATAAAACCTTTGCCATCCCCCATGGCGGTGGTGGTCCCGGCATGGGCCCAATCGGGGTTGGCAAACATCTGGAACCGTTCCTGCCTGGTGATCCTAACGACACTAACGGCATTGGACCTGTTTCTGCGGCCCCTGTTGGTTCCGGTTCCATCCTTGTGATCTCATGGGCTTATATCC
>QIGK01000124.1 GCA_003228875.1 Rhodobacterales bacterium | reverse complement strand
GCCAACGGATAATCCAACCCTAGAACAGCATATCCACTGCCAAGGGCATATGCCCGCATCAACCGATCATGGGTATCCAGATCATGCACGACCCATCCACCGCCATGCAAATAGATCAGCAGCGCTGACGACTTTGACCCGTCAGGGCGAAAAAGACGGCTTGGCATGCCAAAATCAGGCGTTTGGATCACCGGAACTTTTGGCCCCGCCATTGACCAGCCCAACCGGGCCGCGCGTGAGGCACGCCGTAAAGTTTTGAGCGATGTATCATCACCAACACTTTGTTCAACTCTGCCTCGTATCGCAAACAGGAAATCCGCGATCTCAGGCTCAACGCCAGTTTGGGTAAACGGATTTTTTGGTGTTTCCAGCGACATTACACTGCTGCCAATTGCGTAGCATCCAGCCCCAGTTTCAGGCCGGTGGCTTTGATGTCATCAAGCGTCAGACCCGGCAACAGGATGCCATCAACCGCGTAATCTTGTTCATACTGCCGTTCCATTTCACCAGGCACCAGCAACGCGTTATTTGGATCACGCCGCGCGGAATTGTGAATCTCGGATACAATGTCATCAACATCAGCGCCAAATGCTGCCAATGGCCGGAAAGCCGCAATATCAATCGCGATGAAGAACTGACCGTCATTGCCAGCGATTGGCCCGTCAACCATATCGCCCAGTCCGGTGCCGTAATGCGCCCCTGACAAAATTGTTGATAACATGCCAACCATCATTGCCAATGCGATGCCTTTATGGCCACCCGCTGGCTGGACCAGCCCGCTTAACGCGATTGTGGCGTCGGTGGTTGGTTCGCCGTTGGCGTCAAACGCCCAGCCATCTGGAATCGGCAGGCCTTTTTGATGGTAAACCCGAATTTTACCATGGGCCGTAGCACCAAAAGCCAGATCCAACACCACAGGGGCCTCATTAGCGCCCGGAATGGCAATCGAAATCGGGTTCATGCCAACGATCTTGTCCCGTCCGCCAACCGGCGCCATGGTTGGCAAAGCGTTTGAGCCAACGATACCGATCATACCCTGTTCAGCGGCACGCAAAGTAAACCAATCCAGCGCGCCGCAATGGTTTGACCCGCGCAACGCTACCAGTGCAATACCGTTTTCAGCTGCGGCCCCGATGGCTGCATCCATGGCAAAAGATGCACCGATCTGGCCCATATTATTGTTGCCGTCGACCACAATGGCACCTTTTTTGTGCGATAAGACAGTTGGCGCAGCGATCGGATTAACGCCGCCAACCGTTAGTTTATGCACATAATCCGGAATGCGCATTACCCCGTGGGAATGCACACCGCGAAGATCAGCATGCACTAACGAGTCTGACAACAATGCCGCATCCTCGCTGTTCATTTTGCAAGCAGTGAAGATCATTTTACAAATGTCGACAAGCGCCGCCGCGTCAATGCGCCGGTCGGTTTCGCTGGTAGGATAGTTTGCCATTTATTGGCCCTTCTGAATTTGTTTGCGCGCTTAAAGCGCAGAAAGCGTAATGGTGCTGGTGGTGATAAGTTCTTGTCCTGCCGAAAGGCTGACTGTGGTGGCGACACCATCGCGGGCGATTGGGTTTTTAGGTGAATTAGAGACTGCCGGACCCAGATCAAAAGCCCCGGCGACTGCCTCAATGCCAAGCGTGCGGAAACTGCCGTCAAACGGGGCCTCATCGCGGCCTTGATTACTGATCCAAATCACCAAGGAAGGCAGCAGGTCAGCGTCATAACTGAATTTTACCGCGTATCCCGCTTGTTCATAAACCAGCCGTATTTCGCCTGCTGAGGATGGTATTTGCACCAGCGCCTCACAGCGTTCCGATGGCGGCAGTTGGCTTAGATCAATCATGCCGCCATTCGCACGCGGCACCGCGTTCAGATTGTCAAAACGCGCATCAACCGCGATGGGGGCATTTTCAGGAATAAGCGCCACCGGATAGGTCCAGCCGCGTTTGGCACTAGGTATTTCAAGGCGCACCGCGCCGGGTTCTTCCGGAAGGTAAAAACAAGGGTGCAGCGACAGCGGAAACCGCACATCGCGCCGCGCGGTTATGCGCAGTTCAACCTTATAACCTGCGACATCGGGCAGCAGTGAAACGTGGCGTTCAAGACGTGACAGCGGGTGTTGATCTGGCGGCAGGTTGGTCAGGGTAGCGCGGCTTGCATCCTTTGGGTCAACGGCAATTTCCCAAGGTGAATTAACGCTATAGCCGTGAAACCACGTATCGTCAGGCAGGCCTTGGTCAGCGCCTTTGCGCCAGTGTTCTGGCAAGGATTCTGATGCTTCGGGCGCGCCATAAGGGGCGCATACAAAATCACCACACAAATTGCGGATCAGGGGCAACATGTCTTTGGTATCGTCGCGTTTATTCCATTCCGGGCAGGTCAGCGGGCTGATCTGGCCAAGGTTTGGCAAGTTGAATTGGGCGGGTCCAAGCATGCCACCCGCCGCTTGAAGGTGTAAACTTCCGTGATTTCCTCGAAGGATAAATTCGCTGCCCATTTAAGCTGCTCCGTCAAATAACGGCCATCCCTTGGCATCCACGTCAAAAACCTCAATTTGGCCAAACTGATGTTCGGTGACGTATATTTTGGTTTCACCATCGGCACCAAAGGCAATATTGGTTGGCGCGTTGCCGATGGTGCTGAGCCGCTCGATGACTTTGCCCTCAGGGGAAATTACAGCAACAACGCCTTCGCCGTAAACCGCACACCAAAGGCGGCCATCAGCGGAAAAGCCCATACCATCAGGGCCCCGAAACCCAGCTTGCCAGTCAGGTGCCAATACATTGGCAAAATGTTGGCATGTGCCGGTGACTTTGCCATCGGTGACATCATAGCGAAACACATCACCTGTGATCATCTCATTGATATACAGATTACCATCGGGGCCAAAGGCAATGCCATTGGTGAACTTAAGGCCGCTGTCAACGGCCCGCGCTGTGCCGGCTTTGGTGTCGATCTCCCACAGTTTGCCGTCAAAATCAGCGGTTTGCCAGTCAGGGCGCGGCGCACCGTCAACCACCCAGTCAGCCATGGTCATGCCGCTATCGGTCATATAAAGCAGACCGCTGGAAGAAAAACACAGATCATTGGGCAACAAGAAATCACCAGTATCACCCGCGGTCAGCACGGTTTTAACCGTGCCATCCATGGTTACATGCAACAATGCCGGTGGCACGGTATCAGCCACCCAGATGCCGCCATCTGCATCAATACTTAACCCGTTCGGGCAACCCGCAGGGGCGATCTGACGCGATGTTCCGTCAGCCGCCACATATGTGACGCCTGTGCGGGGCGGTGCCATTTCGACACATAACCAACCACCGTCTTTAAGGTGGCGTGGGGTTTCCGGAGCACCTAACCCGCTTGCGAATACTGCCATGATCTGTCCTTTCAGCCCGCCGGTGTAGGTGCCTCAGCTTCTAGAAAACCTGCTGCTTTCATGTCTGACCACAGTGCAGCGGGCACCGGGTCTGTAAAGGCTTTGATATTATCCAGCACATGTTCCGGCGTGCGCGGCCCCATCAACACCGAGGCCACAGCCGGATGGTGCAACGGAAACTGTATGGCGGCGGCCTTAAGGCTGGTGCCGTGATCATCGCAAATGCGTTTCATAGCGCCAGCGCGCTCAATAATTTCGGGTGGGGCGGGCACATAATTAAAGGTGACATTTTCGGTCCAGCTGCCAATGGCATCGCCAGCACTGGACACTTTGCCGATCGACCCCGGATCGGGATGCGAAAGAATCCCGCTGTTATAAACCCCGCCAACAATAAGCGAGATGTTATTGCGCAGGCAAACCGGCATCAGCCCGGGCAACGCCGATTGGTCCAGCAATGAATACCGCCCAGCCAACAGAAAACAGTCAAACGGCGCGCGATCAGCAAATTCAGCCAGCATTTCCCACTGGTTCATGCCGCACCCAATGGCGCTGATCACACCTTGGTCTTTGAGTTCAGATAAAGCGCGGAACGCCCCGTCTATTGCTTCATCTGGAAACAGGTCCGGGTCGTGAATATGCAGCGCGTCAAAACGATCCAAACCGGTGCGTTTCAGGCTGGCCTCGATCGAGCGATGCACACCGTCATAGGTGAAATCAAAATAGGGGCGCACCGCGTCAGTGCCTTTATAAAGCTGCTCGCCCTCCCAGATCACCATGACATCTTCACGATCGGCAGGGGTGTTCGGGTCTTCGGGATCAAGCAACAACCGCCCGATTTTGGTGGTGACAAAATAATCGTCACGTGGTTGGCTTTGTAGCGCGCGCCCGACATTTTTTTCAGCATTGCCATAGCCATAAACCGGTGCCATATCAAAATACCGCACGCCTGCTTCATAAGCGCAATCAATGGTCGCTGCGACATCTTCATATGAAATTGGTTCATACAAGCCGCCAAGCGGGTTTGCGCCAAGTCCAAAGATTGGCATTTTCAAATCGGTTCGGCCAATCTGCCGGGTTTCGCTGATATCCAAGATGTCCCCCTCGGGATATTATTGCTGCAAGTTCAGCATCTGAGCAACTGTTCGGACGCTGACATATCAGTCCATTTTTCGCCCAGAATTGAGTTTTGGTATGATTGCAATAAGATTTATCAGTCCAAACTTCGAAGATCAAGAGAAATTCGATGTCAGGCATAATTATACTAAAAATCAAGGTTTTTTACTTATTATTCAGGGTGATTCCAGCAAAATTCATCTGAATACCTCATTAATCCATAGCGCATCTTAATTTTGGTATCCTAGGTATAACAAAAACTATGTGATCGGTTTGCTAAAATAGGTAGGACTTGCCACTTGGGTATTCAAATTTCAGGAATCGCCATATCAGCTAATTAGAAAGCGTCACCACGGAGCTTAATCAAGAGAATATTCGCACTGTAAAAATAGCTTATGCAAACTGATTATCTGAAAAAGCGGGTGTTCTGCGAAATATCCACAACATTTCAAGACCTAATTCGGCAAGCTATCATGCCGGCGATCATGTATGGGAAAATCAATTGGAGCGGGCGATGAGATTCGAACTCACGACATCTTCGTTGGCAACGAAGTGCTCTACCACTGAGCTACGCCCGCATCCGATGGTGAGCCGGAGTTATACGGATTGAGCAAAGATGCACAAGAGGAAAATCCAGATTTTGGCGAATAAATTTAGGCGATAATCACGCGGGATTGAATAAGCGGGGATTGCGCTTTCCAGAAAAGTTTTGCACCCTTTGATCATGGCTATTTCAGCCTCGGAAAGCATAAAATGAAAGCCTATATTAAGCTCGGTTTCAGTGTTGCTATCATTGCTTTGGCTCTTTTTGGCGCGCATATTATTGGTTTTTGGGTCCAGCTTGGCGCGCATCCTTTCTGGTCACAAAGCGCAACGTTACTGGGGTTGGGTTTTGGGCTGATTGTCATTGGTCTGATATTGCCACGGCCAAGCTGGGGCGTGATTATTTTGCTTTTGATACTGACCGCGCTTGCCTTGCAAACAAGTAGTTCTGGCAAAGAAACTTTTGCGATTTCTTATGCGGAAAACCGTTATGCTGGTCAAATCTGGCACTTTGGCTTTGTCGGATTCGTTACCGGATTATTCGCCAGTATTTCTGCCTTATCCGCAAAATTTATAAACCGGGCTTAATTCGAAGCTCCAGACCTGCCAGAATTTTTGCAAATTCGGGAATGGGTCCGGTGGGCGCGGCGCGGCTGCTATCTTTGTTAAACAGCATGGCAAATCCGTGAACCAAAGACCAAACGGTGATTTCGGTGCTGTTCGCTGCGCCGGGGGCATTTTCAAACGGTTCGCAGGCCTGCTTTAACAAGCCATAAGATTCATGCGCATTTTGCAGGAATTCTGCCGCAACAGCAGGTGTTATGGTGCTAAGATCAGTATTTGACGAATTAAACATCAATTGAAACAAGGGGTTATGACGGTTGGCAAAAACCAGATACCCCTGACACACGGCTTGGAGCTGCGCCATCGGGTCTGGTGGTGTGCGGGTCATTTCCTTGGCAATGGCTGTTGCAAAAAAACTGTGGCCGCGGGCCATGATCGCTATTTTCAAGCTGGCAATGCCTTTAAAATGGTGGGCTGGCGCGGCGTGCGAAACCCCCGCACGCGCCGCGCATTTGCGCAAAGTCAGCGCATCAACACCGTTTTCCTCCATCAATTCGATGCCTGCGATTACCAAAGCTTCGCGCAGGTCGCCGTGATGGTGGGGTTTTTCTAGCTTGGTCATAATTTATTTTGACAAAGGGGCTTTACACTGTCAAGACGCAACTCTATCTAGACAGTGTAAAAATAAGGAATCACTCATGCAAGCCACTAAAATTCAACTTTATGTCATGGCCTTTCTCAGTCTTTTAGTTGGATTGACCACTTATCGGTTTTTGGGTCTGGGGCTGGAAGTGTCATTTCCTGGTACGCTTGGGCAGATTGCGGATCGCCGAACCGCGTTTATAATTCATGTGACAACAGGCCCCGTCGCCCTGATAATTGGCGCGATACAGCTTTTCCCAACGATGCACAGAAAACACAAAACCCTGCATCGCTGGCTGGGCCGTATTTATGGCGTTGCGATCCTGCTGGCCAGCATTTCGGGGCTGATCATTGCTATAAATGCTGCTGGCGGAATTTCTGCGCAATTGGGGTTTGGATTGCTGTCGGTCTTATGGTTTATCACAACTTCCATTGCAATTTTCTATGCCGTGAAACGCAAAATCGCTCTGCACCGCCGCTGGATGATCCGTTCCTTTGCCATCACCTTTGCCGCAGTAACCCTGCGCCTTTTTCTGATTGGTTTTATGGCAAACGATTTTACCTATACCGAAGCATCGGTCTATGTTGCATGGCTGTGCTGGATACCAAACATGATCTTTGCCGAATGGTGGCTGCGGCGTAAAAAGGCCTAACCAGCTTATTCCAGTTCCAGCAGCAAATCCTTGGCATCCACCTGTGATCCGGCAGAAACATGCACCGCTTTGACCACCGCGTCACGGTCGGCATGAATGCCGGTTTCCATCTTCATCGCCTCGATTGTTAGCAGCAAATCGCCCTCAAATACCTCTTGGCCAACCGAGACCGCAACGGTTGCAATCAAACCGGGCATCGGAGCGCCGATATGGTTTGGGTTCCCTGCTTCGGATTTTTGGCGTTTGGCAGTGATCGCTGCGGCTTTGCGATCAGGCACCCGAATGTTGCGCGGCTGGCCGTTTAGCTCAAAAAATACTTTGGCGTTGCCGTCATCATTGGTTTCACCAACCGCTTGTAGGCGAATTTCCAGGGTTTTTCCGGGATCAATTTCAACACTGATTTCATCACCGGGTTGCATGCCATAGAAAAACGTGTGGGTTGGCAGGGTGCGGACCGGTCCGTAATCGCGGTGGCGGCCCATGTAATCGAGGAAAACTTTGGGATACATCAGGTATCCGCACAGATCCTCATTATCGATCTTAAAGCCATCAAGCTGCTTGGAAATATCGGCGCGAATGGCTTCAATATCAGCCGGTCCCATCGACAGGCCGGGGCGGTCTGTGTTGGGTTTTTCGCCTTTCAAAACCTTGTCAACAAACGCAACCGGAAACCCACCCGGAGGCTGGCCAAGATTGCCGCGCATCATATCAATAACTGAATCCGGGAAAGAAACATCCACCGCAGGGTCTTCAACCTCTGCCCTTGAAATACCTTGTGAAACCATCATCAAAGCCATGTCGCCAACCACTTTGCTGGAAGGCGTTACTTTCACAATATCGCCAAACATTTGGTTAACGTCAGCATAGGTTTGCGCCACCTCGTGCCAGCGTTCTTCCAGCCCCATGCTGCGCGCCTGTGCTTTGAGGTTGGTAAACTGGCCGCCGGGCATTTCATGCAAATAGACCTCGGATGCGGGGGCGGCAAGACCGGATTCAAAGGCTGTGTATTGGCCACGCACTGCTTCCCAGTAATCCGATATTTGCCGGATGGCTTTGATGTCTAGACCTGTGTCACGCTCAGTATGGTTCAGGGCTTCAACAACTGACCCCAAACAAGGCTGAGAGGTGCCACCCGAAAATGCATCCATCGCCAGATCAACAGCATCAACGCCTGCTTCGGTCGCTGCCAGAATTGTGCCAGCCGCGATACCACTTGTATCGTGCGTGTGAAAATGGATCGGCAGGCCAACCTCTTCTTTCAGGGCTTTGAAAAGCACCCGTGCAGCGGCGGGTTTTAGCAAGCCGGCCATGTCCTTGAGGCCCAAAATATGCGCCCCAGCCGATTTTAGGTCTTTGCCCATATCAACGTAATATTTCAGGTCATATTTGGCCCGATCAGGGTCCAGAATATCGCCGGTATAACAGATTGCGCCTTCGCAAACCTTGCCAGATTCAACCACCGCGTCCATCGCCACCCGCATGTTTTCAACCCAGTTAAGGCTATCAAATACCCGAAACACATCCACGCCGGTTTCAGCGGCCTGCGCGACAAATTTCTGCACAACGTTATCGGGATAATTGGTATAGCCAACCCCGTTGCTGGCGCGCAGCAACATTTGAGTCATCAGGTTGGGCATGCGCTGGCGCAGATCACGCAACCGCTGCCACGGGCATTCCTGCAAGAAACGATAGGCTACATCAAACGTGGCCCCGCCCCAGCATTCCATTGAGAACAATTGCGGCAAGTTATACGCATAGCTTTCGGCGACATTCAGCATATCCATTGACCGCATTCGCGTGGCCAGCAAGCTTTGATGGCCGTCACGCATGGTGGTATCAGTGATCAAAAGCTGCTTTTGATCCAGCATCCAATCAGCCACCGCTTGCGCGCCCTTATCCTCCAGCAAATTGCGGGTGCCGTAGGGTGCGTGGTCGCCACGCAGCGCGGGCGCAATTGCTAGGCGTGCTTGCGCAGAGGGTTCCGCCCTGCCCGCAGTTTCGGGATGCCCGTTAACGGTAATATCAGCGATATAGGTCAATATTTTGGTGGCACGATCACGACGTTTTTTGAATTCAAACAGCGCGGGTGTGTTGTCGATAAATGTAGTGGTATAAGTATTATCAAGAAATTTAGGGTGTTTCAGCAGGTTTTCAACAAAAGCGATATTGGTCGAAACCCCGCGAATGCGGAATTCTCGCAAGGCGCGGTCCATCCGGCTGATGGCTTTTTCTGGCGTTGGGGCCCAAGCGGTTATTTTGACAAGCAAACTATCATAATACCGCGTAATAACCCCGCCCGAATAAGCAGTGCCGCCGTCAAGGCGAATACCCATTCCTGTGGCTGATCGGTACGCGGTGATCCGGCCATAATCCGGAATAAAATTGTTCTGCGGGTCTTCGGTTGTAATGCGGGTTTGGATCGCGTGGCCATTTAAGCGAATATCATCCTGTGATGCTTTGCCCGTGGCTTCTTGAATGGTTTTGCCCTCAGCAATTAGAATTTGGGCTTGCACAATATCAATGCCGGTGACTTCCTCGGTGACCGTATGTTCGACCTGCACCCGAGGGTTCACTTCGATAAAGAAAAACTCCTCGGTGTCCATATCCATCAGGAACTCAACGGTTCCGGCGCATTCATACCCAACATGGGCGCAAATCTTGCGACCTAACGCGCAAAGCATCTCACGCTGTTCTTGGCTTAGATAAGGTGCCGGCGCACGCTCCACTACCTTTTGATTGCGGCGCTGAACCGAGCAATCCCGCTCCCATAAATGATAAATCTCGCCGTGCTGATCACCAAGGATTTGCACTTCGACATGGCGCGCCCGCTGCACTAGCCGTTCCAGAAAACCCTCGCCATTGCCAAACGCCGCTTCAGCCTCGCGACGGCCTTCCAATACCATGTCTTCCAACGCGTCCTCTGACATAATGCGCCGCATACCGCGCCCGCCGCCGCCCCATGACGCCTTAAGCATAAACGGATAGCCAACCTCGGCTGCCATGCGCCGAACCTCATCCATATCGTCAGGCAAAACATCGGTGGCGGGAACCACCGGCACCCCTGCATCCACCGCTACTTGCCTTGCTGAGGCTTTGTCGCCCAGCATCCGCATAGTGGCCGCTTTTGGCCCGATAAACGTAATGCCGTTGGCATCACAAGCATCCACAAAATCTGGGTTTTCCGACAGCAAACCATAGCCCGGATGAATAGCATCCGCCCCGCATTCCAGCGCCACGCGGATAATCTCGTCAATGCTCAGATAAGCCGCGACCGGCCCCATGCCCGCGCCAATGCGATATGCCTCGTCAGATTTGAACCGATGCAGGCCCAGCTTGTCCTCCTCAGCATAAACCGCGACGGTGCGTTTGCCCATTTCATTGGCGGCGCGCATGATGCGAATGGCAATTTCACCACGATTGGCGATCAGGATTTTGGAGAAGTTTTTCATGATGAACCTCACATAAGACAGGGGTTGCCTGTTGCTTAGCCTTGGTCAGCCGATATTGCAATGCAACATAAACCTGCTGCGCCCGCTTTTCTATTTCGCAAAAATATCCTCGGGGGGAGTGCCGGATGGCACGAGGGGGCGGAAAGCCCCCGCTTAGCGGTTGTCAAATTCTAAATTGCCGCGCACAAAACCCTCAATAATTTGTGCTGCTATATAGCCACGCATAGCTTGCTCACTCGGCAGAACGCCATAATCCGCTTCAAAACGCTCAGCAAAATTATTTTGAACCAATATTTCGTTACGGTCAGGCGTGATCAATTCCGCCTCAGAAATCAGTTTGTAAGTTTCAACATCCACCGGCATATCCTGAAGCAGCACAACAATATCAATTGCGTCCCGATCAACAGATTGCTGAATATCTTCAACGCTATCAGCACTGAAAATATAGACATCCAGCCCGCCCAGATGCCCGTCTGATTCCTCCGCCGCGTGGCCATCGCGTTCTTTTGTTGCCAGCCGAAATCCGTCATAAGCGCCGCTGTTCCCCACATCTGCGCCAACCAAAAGCGCGTTAAACGAATGGGCGTATGCCGACCCGGCCATGGCAAATACCACCGCAAACAAAGCTGCAAAAATTCTTGTCATAATATTTTTCCTTTTTTCCATCCTACAATTATAAGAGGTTATGTTAAAGTAGAACATATGATGAACAAGGGGTTTCACAATTGTTAATACTGGGTTACAAATCAATCCATGACAGATTGGGACCTCGACGAATCTTCGGCTTTTGAATCGGCCAGCGCTGCGCCATTATCAGCGCAGGCGATGGCGGCGCGCCCTACCCCATATCTGGATGGCCTTAACCCCGCCCAGCGCGAGGCAGTGGAACTGATCAACGGGCCAATTTTGATGCTAGCAGGGGCCGGAACCGGCAAAACCAAAGCCCTTACTGCCCGCATTGCTCACCTGCTGAACACCGGCCACGCCTACCCAAACGAAATTCTGGCAGTGACTTTTACCAACAAAGCCGCCCGCGAAATGAAACAACGGGTTGGCCAAAATATCGGCCAAGTGGTTGAAGGCGTGCCATGGATGGGCACTTTTCATTCGATCTGCGTTAAACTGCTGCGCCGCCATGCTGAACTTGTTGGCCTGAAAAGCAGCTTTACGATTTTGGATAAAGACGACCAGCTCCGCCTACTTAAACAACTGGTTCGGGTTGAGAATATTGACGAAAAACGCTGGCCGCCGCGCATGTTGGCGGGGTTAATTGACCAATGGAAAAATCGCGGCTGGACCCCTTCGCAGGTGCCCAGCAGTCACGCCTCGGATTATGACAATCGTGGCACCGAATTATACGAGGCTTATCAGACCCGCCTAACCACCCTGAACGCCGTCGATTTTGGTGATTTGTTGCTGCATATGGTACAAATTTTCCAGAACCACCCCGATGTGCTGGCCCAATACCAACGCTGGTTCAAGTATATTCTGGTGGACGAATACCAAGACACCAATGTCGCGCAATACCTGTGGCTGCGCTTGCTGGCGGCGGGCCATAAAAACATCTGCTGTGTGGGGGATGATGACCAATCCATCTATGGTTGGCGCGGCGCTGAAGTGGGTAATATCCTGAAGTTTGAGCAAGATTTTCCGGGCGCAAAAGTGGTTAAGCTGGAACAGAATTACCGCTCCACCCCGCATATTCTGGGAGCGGCAGCGGGGGTGATTGCTAGCAATTCCAACCGGCTCGGAAAAACCCTGTGGACCGCAGAAAAAGACGGTGAAAAAGTCCGGCTAAAAGGCGTTTGGGATGGCGAAGAAGAAGCCCGCTGGATTGGCGAGGAAATCGAGGCTTATCAATCCGGCACCCGCCATCTGGACCCAGTAAATTTGAACGATCAAGCCATCCTCGTCCGTGCCTCATACCAAATGCGTGCCTTTGAAGATCGTTTCCTGTCCATCGGCCTGCCGTACCGCGTCATCGGCGGGCCGCGTTTTTATGAGCGCATGGAAATCAGGGATGCCATGGCCTATTTTCGTGTGGTGGTCAGCCCCGATGACAGCTTGGCGTTTGAACGTATTTTTAATACTCCCAAACGCAGTCTTGGTGAAAAAGCATTGCAAACCGTTAATCTTGTGGCTCGCAATAACGGCGTGTCAATGTTCGAGGCCGCGCGTATTACCGTGGCAGAAAAACACCTGCCGGCGCGGGCCTCCAAAACATTGGGGGCGCTGGTGCAGGGCTTTGACCGTTGGTCAGCGCAAATGCACAGCAATGATCTGACCCATATTCAACTCGCCGAGATCATTCTGGATGAATCCGGCTATACCGATTATTGGAAAAACGACAAATCCATCGAGGCAGCGGGGCGGCTGGAAAACCTAAAGGAACTGGTGAAATCGCTAGAACAATTCGAAAATCTTCAGGGATTTCTTGAACATATTTCCCTGATTATGGAAAACGAACAAGACGACGCGACCGAAAAGGTCAGCATTATGACCCTGCACGCCGCCAAAGGCCTTGAATTCCCCTGTGTGTTTCTGCCCGGATGGGAAGACGGGCTGTTCCCCTCACAACGCACCATGGATGAAAGCGGCCAAAAAGGCGTTGAGGAAGAACGACGGCTGGCCTATGTTGGCATCACCCGGGCTGAGGAAATCTGCACCATCAGTTTTGCCTCCAACCGTATGGTCTATGGCAAATGGCAAACCAGCCTGCCCTCGCGCTTTATTGACGAATTACCCCCCGAACACGTTGATGTCCTGACCCCGCCCAGCCTGCAAGGCGGCGGATACGGCGCGGCAGCACCCTCGCCCTTGCAGGAACGGGTGGCCAAAGCTGATGTTTACAATTCGCCGGGCTGGAAACGTATGCAGGCCAACAGTATTCGCCCGAATCGCAGTCGCGTAACGGCGGTTGTGATTGACGCAAACGTGAATTCCGAACACCAACTTGGCAACCGTGTGTTCCATCAAAAGTTCGGATATGGCACCATTATTGAGATTGAACAGAACAAACTATCCATCAATTTTGAAAAAGCGGGCACCAAAAATGTGTTGGCCGATTACGTCTCGCGACCGGATGAAGTGCCTTTTTAGGTTTAAAATCCAGCCGCCCAAAACCCTTGCTGATTACAGGCGTCAATCAACTATATTATTGGTCTACTTAAAAAATAAATCCCTAAGCAGCGCGCTTTAGGCTTGATTGAATAGCAATATACGCTACTAAAAGAAAACGGATTTGCCGTTCTTTCGCAAATACTTATTAGCCAACAACCAGTTTGGGAGCACCCGATGCGCAAAATATCCTTTCTTTACCTGCTGGCGTTAAGCATTTTTGTCCCGGCCGGACTTATGGCCCAAACAACAGAGCCAGAGCCTCCCAAAATTGCTTTTCTCTATATTTCCCCGGCGGATGACCCCACGGGCTGGACCCGACAGCACGAACGCGGTCGCCGCTCGGCTTCAGCCTTTTTTGGCCGCAAGGCACAGCTTGATTATTTTGACAATATCCCCGATAGCGAAACCGCCCTGCCCATAATGCGCCAACTGGTCGAAGATGGCTATGACATGTTCATCCTCACCTCGGTGCTATACCAGAATGCCGCAATCGACCTGTCGTTTGAATATCCGGATATAAAAATCGAAGTGGCGACGGGCTATGTGCGCACCGAAAATCTCGCCACCTATTCCGCCCGTTTCTATGAAGGGCGTGTTGTGCACGGGATTATTGCCGGCAGCATGACCGAAACCAACAAAATCGGCTATATTGCCTCATTGCCCACCCCCGAAGTGCTGCGCGGCATCAACGCCGCTTTTCTGGCGGCACGCTCGGTAAACCCCGATGTCGAGTTTGAAATCATCTGGGTCAACAGCTACTACAACCCCGAGCGCGAAGAACAGGCCGCGCGGAGCTTGGTCGCCAACGGGGCGGATATTCTGATGCAGCATACCTACACCCCCCGCCCGATGGAAGTGGCCGAAGAGCTGGGCGTGTTTGCCTTTGGCTGGTCCTCTGAAATGCGCGAATTTGGTCCAACTGCCAGCCTGACCTCGACCATCGACCATTGGGGACCATATTACATAAGGCGCATCCGAGAGCTGATCGCCGGCGAATGGGAAAACACTGATGTGGTCAATAGCATGAGCAGCAACACCCAGATCATTGGTCGCCTGTCAGAGGAGATTCCCAACCGGGTTACCTTGATGGCGCAGGATGCCATTACTAGGCTGCGCAGCGGCGAAATCAACGCCTTTTCCGGCCCGATCCGCCGCCAGAACGGCGATGGGTGGCTGGCCTCAAATGAAGTTGCCTCGGAATCAGACCTGTTGTTAATGGATTTCTTTGTACAAGGCATAACTGGATTGATCCCAGAATCTCAATAACATGCAAACTTGGTTAAGAAATTACAGTAATATCGGCAGATTTGGTTGCAAGAGGGCAAAAGGCATGCCAAGGTAACGCCGCAAGCGTCATAATTTCAACAATATTTCGTAATAAAATTTAAAAAAAACCATCCCACTCGGAGCTGGAGTTAAGATGAATTCAATAAGTAAAGTATTTGTTGCTTTGGCATTTGCAATACCTGCAACGATTGCCAATGCCCAAGATGTTCCAAAAATTGCTTTTGTGTATATTTCACCTGCAGCTGACGATGTAGGCTGGACCCCTGAGCATGAGCGCGGCCGGCTTGCTGCTGTTGCGGCATACGGTGACAGGGCCCAAATAGATTTTTTCGAAAATGTCCCTGAGGGTGACGACGGCTTGCCCGCTTTGCGTCAAATTGCCGAAGACGGCTATGACTTAATCTTTACAACCTCGTTTGGCTATATGTATCCATCGTTGAATATTGCTTTTGAATATCCTGATATTCGCATCGAACATGCCACCGGTTTTGTTCGCACCGCTAATATGTCAACTTATAATGCTCGGTTTTATGAGGGTCGCGTCTCGCAAGGCATTATTGCCGGCAATATGACCAAAACCAACAAAGTCGGGTATATCGCTTCCTTTCCAATCCCCGAGGTTATTCGCGGCATCAATGTTGCCTTCCTCGCAGCCCGATCAGTCAACCCTGATATTGAATTTGAAATTATTTGGGTAAACTCATGGTTTAACCCGCCGGATGAAGAAGCTGCGGCGCGACAACTGGCGGCCAATGGCGCTGATGTTCTTATCCAGCATACCGACACCCCCGAACCCATGAAAGTGGCCGAAGAACTAGGAATTTTTGCCTTTGGTCAAGCCTCTGACATGTCTGCTTACGGCGTTAACGCCAGTCTCTCGGCATCAATTAATCACTGGGGGCCTTATTATGTTGAACGCATCGGCGCATTTTTGGATGGCACATGGGAAAGCAGCGATAGATGGGGCGGCATATCTTCCGAAATGCTTGAAATCGGGTCGTTTTCCGCCAACATCCCCCAGAGAGTTCAAGAACAGGCCATAGATGCTATCAACCGCATCCGCTCGGGTCGATTGCACCCGTTTACCGGCCCGATCCGTCGCCAAGACGGCACTGGCTGGCTGGCAGCCGGCGAAACCGCCACCGATTCTGATTTGTTAACAATGGGGTTCTTCGTTGAAGGAATCACCGAAATTATTCCGCAATGATCGCAATTTATAACGCCTTTCAACGAGAAATATGAGATTAGTATGAAACAGTTTTTAAAAGCACTTGCACTTGCATCAACCCTGTTGGGATTAAATTCTGCTGCCAACGCGCAGGACAACACAGTGGTTCTGAGATCGTTTGATCAAAACTTTGAAGTAACTGGCGAGTTGCTCGGATTTGATGATGAATTCTTCAATATCCGAACCGCCATCGGCGATTTGAATGTCGGGCGTGAATTTGTGGATTGTTCAGGCCCAGGATGCCCCGGCGCAGCGGTTGCAGCGGTGGCAGAAGATGACGGCACGGTAACACTGGCTGCTGACGACGGCACAGAATTTACCGGAACGTTGTTGGATTTTGACGGTTCAAATTATATTTTGCAGACCTCGATTGGCGTTTTGACCATTCGCGGTGAATTTGTGCAATGCTCCGGCCTGTCTTGCCCGGGCAACATCATCGAAACTGAAAACCTCATGGTGGTTCTCACCTCTGGTGACGGTAATTCATTCGAAGGGGATCTGGTTGAGTATGACGGCACCAACTACATTCTTGAAACATCGTTAGGATTGCTGACCATTCGTGGCGAATTTGTGCAATGTTCAGGCGACGCCTGTCCAGATACCGGACCACAGGTTGCCACGTTTAATGTGGCGGCTCCTGCTGGTGTAGGGGAGTTGTTTATCAATGACGCCTTGAACCGTTTCACAGATGAGAAATCCCAAAACATTACACGCTCGATTGGCGACACCGAAATCCATTATCTGATCGGCGACCAATCTGGCAATCAACTTGCCGACATCACGATCCTGCCGGCCAATGACGTGGCTTCGATCAGGGCATTGTTTTCCTATGAAGCTGCATTCGCCCTAACGCGCGAAGCTTTCACCGCTGAGGATATTGCCTCGGTTACCAATATGGAAGTGCAGGAAATTACCGATGTGCTTGATTTTCAGATTATCGCACTGGATGCGCTGGTTCCGCAATTGCATATCAGCAATCCGTTACGCTCGCTCTCGATTGATCAAATAGCCAGTATTTTGGCCGGAAACACAACCAACTGGTCACAGGTTGGCGGTGCAGATTTGCCAATTACAGTCCATTTTCTTGATGATTCCAGCAACTTGGCACGTATGGTCAACCGCGACGTTCTTGCACCAAGAGGGTTTAGGTTGGGCACATCGGCTGTCTTACATGACAACCGCGAAGACATGAGCTTAGCTATCGCTGACGATCCGTCGAGCTTTACCTTGTCGTTCCGCTCCGACACCCATCACGGCGTTGAAAATCCGGCTTTTGACCTTAAATATTCGGAATCGTCCAATGCGGCGTTGCTGGCTAGTCAGTTATCCACATCACCCGATGTGCATGGTGTGCGTATCATTGGTATACGAGACAGCAGTAATAATTTCTCAAGCGCGCATGCATTTTCTATGCAAACTGAAGAATATCCTTTGACCCAACGTTGGTTCCTGTATTCGCTTGCTAACAATGACAATGCTGATTATGCCAATACATTTGCTGCCTATCTATCGTCAGATGAAGGCCAGAACGCTGCCGAAACCGCAGGTTTGATTGGCTTGGCGATCACTGTGCAACCCCTTGCTAATCAAGGCGAGCGCCTTTTGTCCACCGTGCTGTCAGGCACAGTCAATGGCGCCGCGCTCAGAACTTACCAGTCCTATATTGCCGAAGTATCGACAGGTTACCGCCTCTCGGCAACGATGCGGTTCTTGACGGGCACATCGGACCTCGACGCGAGGTCTAAGCGTGATTGGCAACGGGTCGCCCAACTAATTTCGGGCGGCCTGATGAACGAAAATAACCTTGTGCTGGTTGGCTTCACTGACTCCGTTGGCGGTTTTAGCGCCAATGTCAATCTGTCCAGATCGCGTGCAGAATTTGTGAAATCCATAATCTTGCAAGAAAACGCCGGGGTCTTGTTCTCTGAGGATATTTCTGTTCTCGGGTTTGGCCCAGTTGCCGCGGTTGGCCCTAACGCCACAGCTGACGGCCGGAGATTGAACCGGCGCGTGGAAATCTGGATTCGCGGCAAGAACGAAGTGCCACTCCGTTAAAGCCAATACCAAAAAAGAAAACGGCGCCATGGTCAGGGAGGATTGACCACGGCGCCGTTTTTGTAACCGAATACGAGGGAGGATCGTTTCGGTATCTGGGTTATTTGTTATTGACGGACTGTTGCGCTACTTCGAGCAAGTTCGACCGGCTTAGGCCAAGGTCAAGCAGCTCTCTGTCTGACAACCCGCGCAATTCAGCCAATGTGTTACGGATGACACGCCGGTTGTGACGCGCCTTTGTAAAACTGGCCAATGCCGCTGAGGCACGATCGATTATAGATGCTGGTGCGAACTGGTGGGTGGTTACGAATGCCATTTGGCTGTTCCTTCTATCTGATGTTTTGTTCTCTGCCTTCAACATATGCTTATTGTGCAGCGCAACAACATCCATTCCATCCTTTGCGCCATGCAGTATTTGCATAGCTTGATTTCTCGGTGGTCTTTCGGAATTCGTGCCGATAAACATTGTCCAATGAACCTCGCTGCGCTTAAATTTATATCCTTCCGTCGATACCTGATCGCCAATATCATTTCCCTGAACGGGTTGTGGGTGCAGCGGGTTACCATTGGTTGGATCGCATGGGAATTAACCGGTTCAGCCAGTTTTGTTGGGCTGATTGCTTTTTTGTCCTATATTCCGACAATGCTGACCGGACCGATTTTTGGGGTGTTGGTTGACCGGATAAACCTACGTCATGCAGCAATGACAACCCAAAGCTTATTCTGTCTGATCGCGTTTACCGCTTTTCTTTTACAAGCCAACGGGTTGCTAACGCCCGTAATGCTTTGCGTTATCGCCATTTTGATTGGCATTGTGACTTCAGCACAGCACCCTATTCGCATGGCTTTCATGCCGCGCCTTGTTCCCAAAGAATATGTCGGCTCGGTCATTGTTTTGATAGCATTGAATTTTAATCTGGCGCGTGTAATTGGCCCGGGCATTGGTGGCTTAATCATTGCAACCTCGGGCGTAAAAGTTGCATTGCTGGTCACAGCGATTGCCTATGTACCTGCCATTATCACCATCGCAACCTTGAAATACCGCCGTCGGGCGCGTAACAACGCTAAAAGCACAATTCTGATGGATTTCATTGAGGGATTGCGGTTTGTTAAAGCATCCGCATTTATTGCAAAAACATTTGTGTTAACTGGCCTGTTTTCCCTGACCGCCAGAGGTGTTTTGGAAATATTGCCAACCATCGCGGATGGCAGCTTTGGCAAAGGCGCAACCGGCCTTGGCGTTTTAACTGCGGCTGCGGGCGTTGGGGCGCTAGCGGCCTCGGTTCTCAAATCTTTTGCTCGTGTGCCTGAAACCGGACAATTGCCCACCAGCGCGCTTATCGCGGCCTTTTCCGGGCCGGTATTGGTGCTTTTGCTTGGCGTAACACAATTTTGGCCAGTTGCGATTGCTGCGGTTGCCGGGCTTGGCTTTTTTGGCACAATTGTTGGAATTTCTGTACAAACCGGCATCCAGATGCAGCTTGATGACGGCATTCGGGGCCGCGTCATGAGCCTGTGGGCAATGATTGCCTTGGGGGCGACTGCCACTGGCTCCGTTTTAATTGGTGCGCTAATTGACTTGGTCGGACTGGGCTTAACGCTGCAAAGCGCCGGCGGCGCAAGTGCCTTGCTGATCATTTTGCTGATCTGGCGGCGCTAGGCCGCTGGCGCAAAACAATTGCACCCCCATAATTCTAAAACCGGCAATCGCCGCCTGCCCCGCGCTGGATGTTAGCCATAGACCCAATGCCTCGGCCTCTGCGGATTTGATATGCGCAAATCGCGCCGGATCAACCCGAACATAACCATAAGGGTTGATCATCTCCGCCCCGCCTTCAAACAGCAATGCCAAATCACCACGGTTTTGAAATGACAACCAAGTGCCCCGATCCGCCAGAATATACGCCCCCAAACCGCTGGCGAGATTAAGCGCGGTGCCCATGCCAGAGCCAACCTCAAGATACCCATCATATTCCGGTGATAGCCCGGCCTCCCGCCAAATCTCCAATTCGCGCAGATGGGTGCCGCTATTGTCACCACGCGATACAAACCGCGATTGGCTGCTGGAAATATTTGCAAATGCCTGCCCCGCTGAAAGGGCTTCCGAAATACCAGCTGGATCAGATTTAGGGCCAATGATAACAAAATCATTAAACATGATGTCCAGACGATCGATGCCAAAACCATCCGCAACAAATTGATCTTCCGAGGCGCGGTGATGCACCAAAATAGCATCCGCATCGCCATTTTGCGCAATCCGTAAGGCCTGCCCTGTGCCAACCGCCACCACAAAAACATGAATGCCGGTGCTGGCCTCAAATTGCGGTAAAATAACGTCCAGCAAGCCAGAGTTCTGCGTCGAGGTTGTCGAGGCTAGCACCATGCTACGTTGCTGCGCGCCCGCTGCCGAGGCCATAAACAGCAATGCCAGTAATATCTTCATATCCGCCCTTCCAGATAATCCGCCACCTGCCCAGTATGGCTTTGGTTAAAAAAGCTGTCTGCGGCCATATTGGCGGCCAGCTTTCCATTGGTAAAAACCAGCACATGACGGGCAAGGCGGCGGGCTTGGGGCAGATTATGCGTGGCAATGATAACGCCAGATTTTGTGGCGATGTCATGCAGCATGCTTTCCAGTGCATGGGTCGAACCGGGGTCAAGATTGGCCGCAGGTTCATCCAGCAAAATAACTTTTGGCCGTGTCACCCATGCCCGCGCCAAAGCCATGCGCTGCTTTTCACCCCCCGAAAGCGAGGCAGCAGGTTGCGAGGCCTGATCAACAAGTCGTGCAAAAGCCAGCGCCTCAAGAACCCGTTCCAAACGCTCGGGCCTTGGTACTTTTTGGGCGACCAGTGGAAACGCCACATTTGCCCAGACCGACCGGCGCATAACCGCGGCGCTCTGGAACATAAAACTGCGATCCATGCGCGTTGAAACCGCCGCTACCCCGTTCCATTCCACGGTGCCTTTGTCCGGTGCATACATTCCATGGCAAAGATTCAGAAACACGCTTTTTCCAGCACCATTTGGGCCAAGCAGACAGGTGATACCATCGGCTTGCAAAGCAACATCCAGCGGTCCGAGGATGGCTTTGCCGTTGCGATAAACCGAAACTTTGTCAAATGACAAGCGGTTCATTCCCGCACCTCTTGAAACCGCAATCCTATGCGTGAGATGCTGTAAATCAAGGCGTTCATGACCAAGGCCAGCACAATCAATACTACGCCTAGCGCCATGGCCAGTTCCAGATTACCCTTGGAGGTTTCAAGCGCAATGGTGGTGGTCATAACTCGTGTAAGCCCGTTGATATTGCCACCAACGATCAAAACTGCGCCAACTTCGGCCACCGCACGGCCAAATCCGGCCAGCAAGGCAGTTACCACGCCAAACCTCGCATCCCAAAGCACGGTGCGCAGCACCAGAAAAGGGCTGGCATTTAACGACACCAAAAGCCCGCGATATTCCCGAAAAACCGGCTTTACGGCCTCTCGGGTCAGGGCAACAATGATGGGAAATATTAAAACGGTTTGCGCAACAATCATGGCTTTTGGCGTGAACAATATCCCCAAATCCCCCAGCGGGCCGGACCGTGACAGCAGTAAATAAACCGACAGGCCAACCACAACCGGCGGCAAAGCCATTAAGCTATTGAATACCACAATCAGAACCTGCCGGCCCGGGAAAGACCAGATCGCCAGTGCCGCCCCCACCGGAGCCCCTAGAATCAGAGCATAAAGCACAGCAAAGCCGCTCACCTTTAATGACAAGCTGACAATCGCCAATAAATCTGCATCCATGCCAATCAGCAAAAACCATGCAGCACTAAGCGTATCCAAGTGTGATCCCTTCCTGTTATGCCGGAAACTAACCCTAGATTCAGGCGAATAACAGTGCAATTTCAGAAATCACAAGAATCCCGTTGAACTTTTGGCTTGTATGAAGTGAAATACCCGTAGGAATCGACATATCGAATTCTGACAACTGGGAGACTAAAAATGAAAAAACTACTTTTGGCGACTGCCGCCACAACGATGCTAGCAACTTCAGCATTTTCCGCAGCCCACGAAATTAAAATTGGCGTGGTTCTTGGCTTTACTGGCCCAATTGAATCGCTAACGCCCGACATGGCCTCAGCCGCTGAACTTGCAATGTCTGAAATCAATGATGCAGGCGGTGTGCTGGATGGCAAAATCCTTGTGCCGCTGCGCGCTGACTCCACCTGTATCGACAGCGCCGCAGCCACAGCCGCTGCCGAAGCACTGGTTTCCGGCGAAGGTGTTGCCGCCATCGTTGGCGCTGACTGCTCGGGTGTAACCACCGCAGTTGCAAACAACGTGACCATTCCAAACGGCGTTGTGCTGATCTCGCCTTCCGCGACATCGCCAGCGCTTTCCAGCATTGACGATAATGACCTGTTCTTCCGCACATCGCCTTCTGATGCGCGCCAAGGTCAAGTTCTGTCTGACGTGTTGATGGATCTGGGCATCATGAGCATTGCCGTGACCTATACCAACAATGACTATGGCAAAGGTTTGGCTGATGCATTCCAAGGCTCGTATGAAGCTGCTGGCGGCACCGTGACCATTTCGGCTGCCCATGAAGACGGCAAAGGCGACTATTCCGCTGAAGTTGGCGCATTGGCTGCTGCTGGCGGTGAAATGCTGGCTGTGTTTGGCTATGCTGACCAAGGTGGTGCTGGCATCATCCAAGGCTCGCTTGATTCCGGTGCGTTTGATACGTTCGTGATGGGCGACGGCATGAAATCTCAAGCCTTGATCGACAATATTGGTGATGACCTGAACGGTTCCATCGGCACCCAGCCCGGTTCGGCTGGTGACGGCGCAAAAACTCTGGCAGCAATGCTGGAAGGTATTGCCGGAACTCCGGACGGACCTTTCACAGCTGAAAGCTATGACGCAGCAGCGATTATCGCATTGGCCATTCAGGCCGGTGGTTCCGCTGACCGCGCCAGCATTGCGGCAAACGTTTTGAACGTTGCCAATGCTCCGGGCGAGCAAATTTTCCCGGGTGAGCTGGCCAAAGCCTTGCAAATCCTTGCTGATGGCGGTGAGGTTGATTACCAAGGCGCATCTGATGTTGAACTGATTGGACCGGGCGAAGCCGCTGGTTCCTATCAAGAATACATCGTTGAAGACGGTGCATTCAACGTGCTTCGCATCCGCTAATCGCTGACCAAAGAAATTCAAACAGCCCGGCTTTGGTCGGGCTGTTTGTGTAATTAAGGGGCAATAATATGATACGGGTCGAAAACCTGCACATGCACTTTGGCGGTATTCGCGCGGTTGACGGCACCAGTCTAGAGATCGCCAAAGGCTCCATCACCGGATTGATCGGCCCCAACGGTGCTGGCAAAACCACACTTTTTAACGTCATCGCAGGCCATTATGCCCCCACATCGGGGCGCGTGCTGTTGGACGGCGAAGACATTTCCGGCCTGCAACCCCATGATCTGTTCGCCAAAGGCCTACTGCGAACATTCCAAATCGCCCATGAATTTTCCACCCTGACCGTTCGCGACAATCTGATGATGGTGCCCGGAAATCAGTCTGGCGAAAAACTAATGGACGCTTGGTTCAAACCCAGCAAAGTGCGGGCCGAGGAAAAAATCCTCCGCGAAAAAGCCGACGAGGTCATTGAATTTCTCGAAATCAGCCAAGTGGCGGATGAATTGGCCGGAAACCTTTCCGGCGGCCAGAAAAAGCTGCTGGAACTGGGCCGCACCATGATGGTTGATGCCAAAATCGTGTTTCTGGACGAAGTCGGCGCAGGCGTTAACCGAACCCTGCTCAACACTGTTGGTGACGCGATACTGCGCCTGAACCAAGAACGCGGCTACACATTCTGCATGATCGAACATGACATGGATTTCATTTCCCGCCTGTGTGATCCGGTGATCTGCATGGCCGAGGGAAAAGTGCTGGTTGAAGGCACCATTGAGGAAGTAAAATCCAACGAACAGGTGATCGAGGCCTATCTTGGCACCGGCCTGAAAAACAAGCCGGAGGAAAAACTCACATGAGAAATTTATACCGCACATTATTTATGGTTTTCCTGTTGGGGTTTGGGCAAACTGCCACTGCGCAAGCGGTTGTTGGCCGCGCTGTTGTTGATGGCCAGATTGTTGTTCTTTTTGACGACCAAACCTGGGGATATGAAGGTGAAAGCGCTGGTGGTTGCGACCAGTTCCACGCGGCATTATCCTTTTGCGACCCAGATAACATCTGGCGAACATCTGCGAAACCTACACCAGATATAATTGCCGCATATAGATATGATGATCGGCATTATGGTCAGTTCATCATCGAAAACTTAGGCCGTGCAGATGGTTTCACTAATGAAGCCATGCGGCAGGTTGTTATCACGGGCGCTGCAGCAGCGTCTGGAATACCTGAAACAGAAATTGCGATTCTGGATATAATTGACACTAAAATATCAGGATACCAAGGTGAAACTATAGTCTATGAATTCAATATCAGCGGCTTGAATGTTGTTTTTGCAAACACCCTTATCGTTGAAGATAAATTTATCATTCAAGCCATGACCTATTCAATCGGGTCAGGATATTCTGACAAACATCAGGAACTGCAAACCTATTTAATCGAAAACACCAAAATCGAGCTTCCCGAATGAGAGACAATCCATGAGCTATCTAATCGGCGATGCCATGACCGGCGGCTATGGCGGTGCAGACATCTTGCATGATTGCACCATTGCCGTTGAAAAAGGCGAAATCGCGGTAATAGTCGGCCCCAATGGTGCTGGAAAGTCCACCGCCATGAAAGCGGTTTTTGGTATGTTGGATATGCACAAAGGCCAGGTCCGGCTGGACGGCGCGGACATTACCAATATGTCCCCCCAAGACCGTGTAAAGGCGGGCATGGGCTTTGTGCCGCAAAACAACAATGTTTTCACCAGCATGACCGTACAGGAAAACCTAGAGATGGGCGCTTACATCCGGCTGGAAGATTTTTCCGATACGATGGAACAGGTGTTTGACCTGTTCCCGATCCTCAAGGAAAAGCGCAAGCAACCGGCTAGCGAATTATCCGGCGGCCAGCGCCAACAGGTCGCCGTAGGTCGCGCCCTGATGACCCAGCCCAAAGTGCTGATGCTGGACGAACCCACCGCGGGGGTCTCGCCCATTGTGATGGACGAACTGTTTGACCGTATCATCGAGGTCGCCAAAACCGGCATCGCCATTCTGATGGTCGAACAAAACGCCCGCCAAGCATTGAATATCGCCGACAAAGGCTATGTTCTGGTGCAAGGCCGCAACCGTTTCACCGACACGGGGGCGGCATTGCTCGCCAACCCCGAAGTTCGCAAATCTTTTCTGGGAGGCTGAAGACATGCAAAAATTCTTACCTTTTTTACTGCTGCTCATACTGCCTTCACAGCTTCTGGCGCAGACTTATTCCTGCCAACTTCAGGATATGTGTGAACTGCCGGTGGCATCTTGCGAGTCTGAAATTGAGGAGGCGCCGATGTCGATCGACTTCTCGGATGAATCGATAATTATCGAAGATAATTTCGGCAACAGGGACGAATTTCAAGTATTGTCTGTCTACAGAAAAGATGGCGAAGCCACCTATTTTACCCAAGGTAACGACGGCCCGACCACATTTTCAATCCTATCATCCGGCGAATTGCACATTTTCGGATTTATTGGTTTTGCTGCGGTCTCCGTTATGCTTAATGCAGTATGCGAGGCCGTCCAATGACCGACATCTTGAACGCCATTGTCTTATTCGCCAACTTCGTCTTCGTGCCCGGCCTTGCTTATGGCAGCCAATTGGCTTTGGGTGCGCTTGGCGTCACGCTGATATTCAGCATCCTGCGCTTTGCCAATTTTGCTCATGGCGACACCATGGCCTTTGGCACCATGTGCACCATTCTGGTAACATGGTGGTTCCAGAGCATGGGAATATCCTTTGGTTTCTTGCCCACCGCACTGCTGGCCCTGCCCTTTGGCATTTTTCTAACCATTCTTTACGTGCTTGGCACCGACCGGATGATCTATCGGTTTTATCGTAAAAAGAAATCGGCCAATATCATTTTGATGATGGCCAGCGTGGGCGTGATGTTTGTTACCAACGGTATTGTGCGTCTTATCATCGGCCCCGAGGACCAGCGTTTTGCCGATGGCGAACGCTTTGTGATACGCGCCCGTGAATTCAAGGAAATGACCGGTCTGGCCGAGGGCCTTGCCATTCGCACCACCCAAGTAATTACCGTGGTTGTCACCATTATGGTGGTGGCCGCCCTGTTTTGGTTTTTGCAAAAATCCCGCACCGGAAAAGCCATGCGCGCCTATTCCGACAATGAAGATCTGGCGCTATTATCCGGCATTAACCCTGACAAAGTGGTCATGGTGGCATGGATCATTGCGGCCACCTTGGCAACCATTGCTGGCACGCTTTACGGCTTGGATAAATCTTTTAAGCCGTTTGTCTATTTCCAATTGCTGCTGCCGATATTTGCGGCCGCGATTGTGGGGGGCATTGGCAACCCGCTCGGGGCGATTGCCGGCGGGTTTGTGATTGCCTTTTCCGAGGTCACCATCACTTATGTCTATAAAAAATTCCTTGCCTATCTGGGGCCGGACGGTTGGGCCCCTGACGGTTTGGTGCAATTGCTTTCCACCGATTACAAATTTGCGGTCAGCTTTGTTATTCTGGTATTGGTGTTGCTGTGGCGACCGACGGGTATTTTTAAGGGGAAAGTGTTATGAGAAACCTCCTTTTATTTGGCCTCATGGCACTGGCGCTTATTCTGGCTGGCCAATTCCAAAGCTGGGCGTTTTCGCTAACCATCCTTAATTTAAGCATTATTTCCGCGATCATGGCCCTTGGCGTCAATATCCAATGGGGTTATGCTGGCATATTCAACGTGGGCATCATGGGGTTTGCAGCCCTCGGCGGGCTGGCGGCAGTGCTAACCCGCACCCCGCCAGTGGCTGAGGCATGGGCCGCAGGTGGCGCAGGTATTGGCATGGCATTGGTAATGCTGATTGCAGTGATCGCAGCCGTGATTATGCTTCGCAAAAAACTGACCGGCAGGCTACGCAGCCTTGGCACCTTTGTTACGGTGGTGGTCGGATATTTTATGATCCGGTTTTTCTTTGATCCTGCCACCAACGCAATTGAATCGATTGACCCTGCCCTGACCGGATATCTGGGCGGTGCAAATATGCCAATTGTGTTTAGCTGGGCCATTGGTGGCGCATTCGCTGCTGGTGCGGCTTGGGTGGTTGGCAAAATCGCGCTTGGGCTTCGGTCTGATTATCTCGCCATTGCCACACTTGGCATTTCTGAGATCATCATCGCTATGCTGAAAAACGAAGAATGGCTGGCGCGCGGCGTCAAAAATATCAGCGGTCTTGATGGCCCGATGCCCCGCGCAATTGACTTGCAAACCTCGGAATGGTTCCTGAACCTGTCGGAACGCATCGGCGCAGACCCGGTTGCATTTTCTGGTATCTTTGTAAAAGTCGGTATCGCGCTGATGTTTACCGCTGTGTTGTTTTTCATCATGCTTTTATCGGAAAAAGCCCTGAATTCCCCATGGGGCCGCATGATGCGCGCCATCCGTGATAACCGCGATGCAGCCGAGGCCATGGGCAAAGATGTCACCAAACGCCACTTACAAACCTTTGTTATTGGCTCTGCGGTGGTGGGCATTGCCGGTGCCATGCTGATCACGCTTGACCTACAATTCACGCCGGGCACCTATAACCCGCTACGCTTTACGTTTTTGATCTGGGTGATGGTGATTGTTGGCGGATCCGGCAATAACTGGGGTTCGGTTTTGGGTGGTTTCCTGATCTGGTTCGTGTGGATCGAGGCCGAACGCGGCGGCCCTGCCCTAATGCAATTCGTAACGGCTGGCATGGCTGAGGATAGTTCTTTGCGCGATCACCTGATCAATAGCGCCGCCCATTTGCGACTGTTCCTGATGGGTGTTATCCTGTTGCTGGTGTTACGGTTCAGCCCGAAAGGGTTAATACCGGAGAAAACCGCAAGGTCATGACGGTGGGGTAAAACCCCACCCTACGGGCACCGCAATTGTAGGGTGGGGTTTTACCCCACCGTTCTTAAGGAGCACGCCATGCAAGAATTCCAACCCGCAACCCCAGTTTTCCGCAGCTTCGACGAAGCCAAAACCAAAGAATTCTACCTCGCCTACCTTGGCTTTGAAATCCTGTTTGAACACCGCTTTGAACCACATATGCCGCTTTACATGGCTGTCAAACTTGGCAATTGCGAAATTCATCTTTCCGAGCATCAAGGCGATGTATCCCCCCATTCATCCTGTCGCATAAACATCTCCGATGTGCGCACTTATTGCAAAGCGCTAAACGACAAAAAATACGGCGATGCACGCCCCAGCGTAGTGGACCAGCCATGGCGTTTCACCGACATGCAAATCACCGACCCGTCGGGCAACAAGTTAATTTTTGGCACACCGCAGCCGACATGATCACCGACTGGGACGATGCCTATCAAAATAGCGCTTATATCCCTGATGCAGACAGCTTTGTGCCCATGTGGCAAGCCAAAGCTGCTGCATTTCGCGCCGCCAATCCACCCGAACAAATCCCATACGGCAAACATTGTCGCCAAATTATTGACCTGTTTGCGCTTGCAAAACCAAAAGGTCTGGTTGTCTTTATCCATGGTGGCTATTGGCAAAGCATGGACCGTCCGCTGTGGTCTCATCTGGCCAATGGCGCATTTAAGGCTGGCTGGGCAGTCGCCATCCCCGGATACATTTTGTGTCCCGAAGTCTCGATCGCGAACATCACACAACAGATCGCAACCGCGATTGATTGCGTAGCCAGCAAAATTGACGGGCCAATTCATCTGGCTGGCCATTCTGCTGGCGGACATTTGGTTAGCCGCATGGGCTGCGATGATGTTAGGCTTGATGCCGCCCACCGCCTCAAAAACATTGTCCCAATCAGCGGCATCTATGATTTGCGCCCGCTGCTCCGCACTGAAATTAACGTTGCATTAAACCTGACCCAAAATTCTGCCACCCAAGAAAGCCCGGTTTTCAAGATGCCCCGCAAAGGGATTTCACTGACCTGCTGGGTTGGCGCAAATGAACGCCCAGAATTCCTGCGCCAAAATCAATTGCTTGCAAATATCTGGACAGGATGCGGCATAGAAACCCGCGCCTCTGAGGCCCCCAGCCAAAACCATTTCACTGTCATCGCAGCACTGGAAGACCCATCCAGCCCCTTAACAAATGCGCTTTTGGCCAAATAATACATTCAAATCTTGCAATGCGTTAAAAACATGTTATATAACGCCCGACACCGCTTGCAGGAGGCCCCCATGAAACCCGAAGTCACCGCTTTTTTTGATGATGCAACCAACACGGTCAGCTATATCCTCAAAGACCCAAACAGCAATAAATGTGCCATTTTGGATACCGTGCTTGATTTTGATTATGCTTCGGGCCGCACCGATACCAAATCTGCTGATAAAATCATCGCCTTTATCCAGAAAAATAATCTTGAGCCTGTCTGGATTCTCGAAAGCCATGTCCACGCTGACCATCTGTCAGCCGCCCCCTATATTCAGGAAAAAATTGGCGGTAAAATTGGCATTGGCGCAGAAATCTCAACGGTTCAAGACACTTTTGGCAAAGTCTTTAATGAGGGCACTGAATTTCAGCGCGACGGCTCGCAGTTTGACCAGCTTTTTGGTGACAGAGACAGTTTCGAAGTTGGCGACATGTCCGTTAAGGTTTTACATACGCCGGGCCATACCCCTGCTTGTATGACTTATGTGGCGGGCAATTGTGCCTTTGTTGGCGACACAATGTTCATGCCAGATTTTGGCACGGCGCGCTGCGATTTTCCCGGCGGCTCGGCCGAAACCCTTTATAATTCTATCCAAAAAATCTTGTCGCTTCCCGATGATACCCGCATTTTTGTTGGCCATGATTATAAGGCACCGGGCCGTGATGAATATGCTTGGGAAACCAGTGTTGCCAAACAAAAAGCCTTTAATGTTCATGTTGGTGACGGCAAAGAGGCGGTTGAGTTCATCAAAATGCGCACAGAACGCGATCGCCAGCTTGGCATGCCAAAATTGATTGTTCCGTCCATTCAGGTTAATATGCGGGCGGGTAATTTGCCAGAGCCGGAAGACAATGGTCAGGTCTATATCAAGGTGCCGATCAATGGTCTTTAGTTGGTTCAATCGGAATAAAAAAACGGAAATTGGTAATATGCGTGTTGGCCAGATTAATAAAAACTTCATGGTTTCCGCTCAAATCTCAGTGGCTGATTTGGCTGATGCCAAGGCTTTTGGGTTTGACACCATCATCTGCAACCGCCCCGATAATGAGGAAACCACCCAGCCAAGCGCTGCACAAATAGAACGCGCTGCCAAAAAGGCAGGCCTGAAATTCTTTTTTGTTCCGCTGGCCCATACTGGCATGGCCCCCGACACGCTGGACAAATTCCGCGTGGCCGTGGCCCCTGAAAATGGCAAAGTGCTAGCCTATTGCCGAACTGGCAATCGCTGCAAGATGCTCTGGAATATGGCGCAGGGTTAGGGTTTCATCCCCGAACCTACCACACTGCCTTCCGCTTCTCAAAAAACGCTGTAACGCCCTCTGCCGCTTCGGCAGCTTCCCAAGTATCCGCCAATGCTTCAATCGTCAGGTCTATCATCGCATCGTCGATCACTGGCCCCAACTGCCTGATCAACTTTTTGGCCCGCGCCACGGCCTTTGGGGCTGCTATAAGATAAGGCGCAATCTCAACTTCTATGGCCTTGTCCAGATATTCATCCATCACAAACCGCGAAATCAGCCCCATATCCTTTGCCTCCGCCGCCCCAAACAATCGCCCAGACATCATCACGCGCCGCGCAAACCGCTCTCCCATGCGCGCCACAACATAAGGCGAGATCGTCGCCGGTATCAGGCCCAGCTTGGTTTCCGTCAGCCCGAAACGCGCGTTTTCATCGGCGATCAAAACATCACACACCGACATCAAACCAACCCCGCCACCATATGCCTGCCCATTGATCTTACCAATCAAAGGCTTGGGCATAGCGTTCAACGCTTGTAACATCTCCGCCAGCTTTCGCGCCTCGTGCATGCGCTGCGCGCGGTCCGCCAGCATCTGCTCACGCATCCATGCCAAATCACCGCCCGCACAAAAACTTTTGCCCGCACCGGTCAAAACCACCACCCGCACCGCATCATCAACACCAAGATCAGTCGCCGCCTGCGTCAGCTCAGCAATCATCACAGCCGACAAAACATTATGCTTTTCCGGCCGGTTCAGCATCAACGTCGCAACGCCCCGCTTATCAATTTCAATCGTTATCGTTTCCAAACTATTTTCCACTTCGTAAAAATATCCGCAGGGTGAATTGAGCTTGCTCAAGAGGGGCGGCAGCCCCTACCCCTTCAAACCCAAAGCAAATGCCGCCGCCTTTTCCAGTTTCGTAAAATTCAACCCTGTCTCAAACCCCCGCGTATGCAGCATTTCAACCACCGCAAGCGTGCCCACATTCCCCGCCGCCCCCGGCGCATAGGGACACCCCCCCAAGCCCCCAACCGAAGCATCAAAAACGCGCAAACCCATATCCAGACTTACCCCGATATTTTCCAGCGCGCGCCCATGGGTATCATGAAAATGCCCTGCCAAATCAGCCGCTGAAACCCGTATTAATACTGCGTCCAGCATCGCACCAACCGTCTCCGGCACGCCCACCCCGATGGTATCGCCCAGCGACACGCCATAGCAGCCCATTTCCATCAACAACGCCGCAAGATCAGCAACCTTGTGTGGCTCCGTCACCCCGTCAAACGGGCAATCGGTGACACAGGAAATATACCCCCGCACTGGCATACCATCAATTTTGGCCGCCGCTAGAATGGGTGTAAATCGCTCAATACTCTCACCCACAGAACAATTGATATTCGCCTGCGAAAACCCTTCCGAGGCTGATGCAAAAACCGCAATTTCATCCGCTCCAGCCTGCAAAGCAGCAGCATATCCCCGCATATTCGGAGCCAAAGCGGAATAAATCACCCCGTCGCGCCGCGTGATCCCTGCCATAACCATGTCCGAGTCCGCCATCTGCGGCACCCATTTCGGGCTGACAAAACTCGCCACCTCAATTTTTTCAAACCCACAATCCGACAGCATATCCACAAGCGCAATTTTATCTGCCAACGGAATAATCCGGGTCTGACTTTGCAAACCATCCCGTGGTGCCACCTCAAAAATCTGAACCTTTTCACCCATCCAGAACCTCATAAAACGCTGCCCCGTACAACCGGCTTTCCCCGTCAACCGGCAGCGATTTCTTAAATGCCTCGCGTTGGCTTAGCTGCAAGTAATAAGCACTCAGCCGCTCAAACGGCTCCAACCGCGCAAAATGTCTGGCCATATACAAAGCCTGCCCAACCCCAACATCCGCTGCACTAAATTCATCCAGCAAAAAGTCACGCCCCTTAAGCCGCGACTCCAAAGCCTGAAATGTTTTCGCCAGCCGCATCGGTTCAAGCTTGGTCACCAACGCAGATCGTTTCGCTGCCGGATAAATCATCACATGCTGCTGGGTCAGCGCCGCCACATGCTGGCTAATTGTCTCGGCAAAATGCAACCAGTTCAGCCATTCAGCAAAATCCACACCGCCCTGCACACGCCCCAGCCGTCCCTCGCGAACCGCCAGATATAGCAGCGCCGCACCGCTTTCAAACAGCACAATCCCGTCGATTTCCAACGCCGGAACCCGCCCCGCCGGATGCACCGCCAGATAGGCAGGATCACGCAGGGACCTATCAAATGGATAGGTCTCGACGTCAAACTCCAGCCCCAATTCATGCAGCATCCAAAGCACCCGCATGGATCGGCTTTCCGGCACATGATGCAGCCGGATCATATTTCCTCCAACCGCAACAATACCACGCCCGCATCAACCTGCGCGCCCTGCTCAGTCAGCACTTCTGACACAACGCCGTCACGCGGCGCTGCCAGCGTATGTTCCATTTTCATAGCCTCCAGAACCATCAGTGGTTCCCCTTGTTTTACGGTATCGCCCACGTCAATCAATACTGCTTGCACCAGCCCCGGCATCGGAGCCAGAACTATATCACCGCCTTGTTGACTGTCATCAACCCCCGCCATCGGGTCAAGGATGCCAAACTCTGTGGTGACACCACCAAGCCGCACAAATGCCGTGCTGTCCGAGTGCCAAACCGTAGCAGATTGCACTTTGTCGCCGCTGCTGACCCGCCAATCCGGCCCCTCATTGGCCAATATTTCGACCTCAACATTGTTGGCTTCAGATGTCACTCCAAACCGCCGCGCCGCCAGCGTTGAGACCCGATATTCAACCCCGTCCAGCACCACAATCCGTGTCAACACACCCCAAAGGCTGAACCCCGCATGGGCACAATCATTAGGCAAGCCAAGCGCCACAACCGCCGCCAAAGCCCCCACCAAAACCGGAGCCTCCGGCACCGCGATCAGCCCCTCAAAATCCCGTTCGATTAACCCCGTATCAACCCGTTCCGCAGAAAACCCCTCATGCCGACACAAGGCTGCCAAAAACGCGGCATTGGTGATTGTTCCGGCAATATCAATCGCTTCCAACGCCACCCGCATCTCAGCCAACGCCAATGCACGCGTCGCAGCGTGGCTGGTAAGTTTGGCAATCATCGGGTCATACCAAGGCGATATCTCATCGCCCGCACGCACCCCACTATCCACCCGCACGCCCTCAGGGAACCGCAGCCGTTCCAACGTGCCAATCGCAGGCAAAAACCCAGCCGGAACATCCTCCGCATAGATCCGCGCCTCAAAAGCATGGCCCGAAATACCAATATCACCCTGCGCCAGCGGCAAGGTCTCACCACTCGCAACCTTCAATTGCCATTCGACCAGATCAAGCCCTGTGATCGCTTCGGTCACCGGATGTTCGACCTGCAAACGGGTGTTCATTTCCATGAACCAAAACCGGTCAGGGTGCAGCCCGTCTGACCCGTCAACAATAAATTCAACCGTCCCCGCGCCCGAATAACCAATAGATTGCGCGGCCTTCACAGCCGCGCTTGTCATAGCTAAGCGCATCGCCTCGGTCATCCCCGGCGCGGGCGCTTCCTCAATCACTTTTTGGTGGCGCCGTTGCAGCGAGCAATCCCGCTCAAACAAATGCACCACATTGCCATGATTATCCCCAAACACCTGCACCTCGATATGGCGCGGCGCGGTCACATATTTTTC
>QIGK01000130.1 GCA_003228875.1 Rhodobacterales bacterium | reverse complement strand
TTGTAGCGCAACCATGGCGCTCTGATTTGTTAGAATGCTAGACATTTGCATTTCCTTCGGCGTTGCAGCGCGTTCGGCGCCGCGGTTTCAATTAAGATCATTTTCCATGACCCGCTTTTCGCCGTTCTGACGTTTCGCCCTTTTCCGAGCGGCAATCTTTTTAAGATCGCCCGGTTAATCTGCCTGACAGCGCATAATGAAACCTTAACGCCGCCTCGCCAAATACCGAAAATTTGCTCTAAATTCGTATTCAAATTAGCAAGATATTTTCAAACCCTGTGATCTTTTTTGGATGGCTTTTGCAACACCAGAATCTTTTCTCCCCGTGACGTATAGGTTTCCATCATCCCAATGTTTTCCTCCATCACCCGTAATGTATCGGTTGCGGCCTTCATGCCTGCGACACTTGCCTCAAACAATTTTTTGTTGCGAATTGCCAGTTTGCGCACCTGATCTAAGCCGTTGCCAAGAACAGAGCGCGCAACCGGGCCGCCGTTTTCCAATGCATCAAGAACAGCGCCGCGTTTGGTCGAAATATCTGTTAAGGCAGACAAAGGGCCGTTTAACAATACGTGGCGCTCATCTTCCATCAGCGCCACAATTTGTTTCAATTTGGAACGTGCCATAAAAGCAGAAATCATGTCAGGCCTTCGCGCGCCGCAAGGCTGTTAAAGATGTGTTCAGCCAGTCCGATACCGCCGCTTTCAGCCATCAAACTGGCCTGTTCAGTGATCAGCAGGCTACCAAATGCATCCTCTCCGGCGCCACCGCCAAATGATTCGCGGCTTTTGCCCAGACCAGTATTTTTAAGCATCTCCGCCAAAAACGAAGCCTCAAATGCTTTGGCAGTTTCGCGAAGCACGGTAATGCGATCAGCACGATTGGCCTGCTCTGTGCTGGCGTTAGGGTTGACAGGCAACCCGAATGAATATTCCATAAAACCTTACCTATAATTTGTTGATTTTCACCAATCTGACCGAAACCGGTAAATATTTCGTAACAGGTTTCCGGCATTTGTCAGGGCAGCGGAATTAAAACAGGTCAGAGAATGGACTTATCAGGAAAAATTGTCAGCACGCCACTTGTGGTCGATAGCGCCAATTTCACAGCGGAATTACCGGTTGTTGATACAAAGCAGGGGCTTGCCAGCCCTGATTTTACAGACCTTGTGGCGGCGATAAAAACCGCCCCGCAAACATTGGAAAAGCCTGTTGAAAAACAAAATACAACCATTGATAGTTTTTTTGCCCAGTCCGTTTTTGAACCTGAAACCCTTATAACCGATCAAACAATTACTGCCGTGGCAGACCCTGTTACAAAAATTGGTGAGGCTGATTTTCCCTTAAAAACACCGGATACAATTCAGTTTCAAGCACCGTTTGCGAACCTGCCGGAACCTACGCTGAATTTAAGACAGATCAAAGAATCGCCGGGTCAGAATTCCCTTGAGCCCATCGAAAAACCGTTACTAGCCGATCAATCAAGGCAACCAGCAGCGCCAATGCCCGAGCAATTGAAACCAGCTGACGCAACTGTCATTGCGCCGCCAAAACCATTGGCGGAAGCCGATCCGGTGGCAAAGCTGGCTCCAACGCCGGCTGTAGATCTGGCGAAAACGCGACAAACTGAAATTCAGACAAAATCGCCGCCTCCCGATGTCGCAAAACAAAATGAACCATTGATTTTGCCAAAGCAACAGGAACCAAAATATTCCGAACCGCCCCTAATCACCCAGAATTACGCAACCAAAACCTTGGAGCAAAAACCTGACGCTGCATCACAATTGCCCCAAAGCAAAACGCTGATACCAACAGCACCGCAATTAATAGCCCAGTCTGCTTTGCTTGAAACCGGCTTGTTTCTAACGCCTGACATTGCCCAAGCACAATTGGAAACTGGCCGTGCCGGAGCATTCCATGCCGCTGGCTCAACCGCGATGGCGTCACCGGTTGATCCCGCAAGTTTAAATACTGCGCGGAATGTAGCCCAGCAAATCATGGTGCAGATCGCAAAAACAGCAGAGCCGCGCATCGAAATTCGGCTTGACCCGCCAGAGCTTGGGCGCGTAGTTGTCACCATGGTCACATCTGATAACGTGGTAACAGCAACTATTGCCGCAGAGCGTCCCGAAATTGTTGAACTTATGCGCAGAAATGCCGAAACCTTGGCGGCTGCTTTTGAAAAAGCCGGTTTTGGGCAAGCGAATTTAAGTTTTCAATCTGGCCAAAACTCAAATTATCCTGGGGATGGCAAAAATGCGCCCGACAGCGAAACGGGCCAATCCCAAAGCGAAATTCATTCGAATTACGACGTGAAATATCTGCCGGGAAACCGGCTGGATATTCGTCTATAGAAAGGTCAATTATGGAAAATATCAATACTTTGAACCAGGCTGCATCTGGTTTTTCCCGTTCAACGCCCGGCACTGACAGTGCGGTCGACGCCGCAGGGGATTTTCAAACATTCCTTTCGCTGTTGACAGCACAATTGCGCAATCAGGATCCCTTAAAGCCGGTTGAATCAACTACTTTTGTGGCTCAGCTTGCCAGCTTTTCAGCGGTGGAACAACAGGTGCAATCCAACGCCAAGCTCGAAAGCATATTGGAGGCATTGGCCAATGGTGCCACCGGCGGATTGGCCCAATGGATCGGCAAAGAAGTTCGCAATTCCGGGTCTGCGCCTTATGAAAACGTCCCGCTGGATGTGCAAACCTTGGTGCATCGCGACGCGGACGCCGCCCGTCTTGTTGTCTATAATGAAAATGGCGCAATTGTTGCAAACCAATCCATCGATCCTGCCAGTGAATATGCTTCGTGGTCCGGAATACTGGACAATGGCCAACGGGCCGAAAGCGGCCAGCGGTTCTCTTTTAAGGTTGAATCTCTTGCGTCCGGCGAGGTCATATTGGAAACCAACGGATTGATCTTTAGCAAAGTTGACGAGGTCCGCTTGATCGAAGGCCAGACGGTTTTACAATTTGCAGATGGCACTAAAATGTTTGCTGACGAAGTAACCTCAATGCGCGATGCTGAGCAACCCTGACAACCGCGCGTTATTCAACTTGTAATACGCTTTCAATAAAAGCGCGGCTGGCGCGGTTAACTGCCAGCAAATCGCGGGCGGTTTGCAGGTTGGGTTGCTCCGCAATGCCTAGATCCGTCAAAAACGCTTCACCGCTATTAAGCTGTTGCCCGAGCTGGTTCTCCATTGGTAAAACAGCGCCTTGCATATAATTGGCCATGGTCTTGTTGGCCCCGTCCCCCGTTACATTTTGCCAAATCCCCGCCCGCCAAGCGGTTGCTTGGTCTATCAGGCCAGCATTGGTCGGATCATTCAGAATTTCAGCAATTGCCTGTTTGTTACCGGTCAAAACATGCGCTGAAAGCGCAATTGCAATCGCTTGATCAGAGGGCTGATCTTCAAGCATAGCCAAAGCTTGTTCCGGCTGAAACTGCGCCAGATGGGCGCGCGCAGCGCCTAGTTTTGCGGCCGGATTATCGCGTGCCAATGCAGGTTTTAATATATTGAGCGCAACATTGGGCAAGCCAAGCGCAGTAATTTGCCCGGCGATCTGAACCCGCGCCGGATCCGCAAATTCTTGATCTGACAAAAGCTGTCGATGCTCCAGAATTGCTTGAACATACGCAAGATTTCCCTGCTGTGCAGCATCCGTTTCTGCAAGAATTTCAGCGGTGACCTCTGCCAGTCGATCGGGGTTGCCCGACGCTGAATCAATATCTGCGGCCACCATATTCAAAGCGCTGGCAAGCCCGTTGATCCGCGCATTTACCCGAATTTCCCACAGCCTTGCCTGCTCGCCAATCAACGTTTCGCGTTGCTCAAAAGCAACGGCCGCAAGGTCGGTCAACAAAGATTGCGATATTCCGGAGTTTTGATTAATGGCGACCTGCGCCAAAGCAATAACCGCCTCGGGAGATTCAGTTTCTTGTGCGTTGACAACTTGCTGAAAAATTTGCACAGCATCATTTTGCCGATCATTTGATGCCAGCAAACTGGCCGAAACCATTTGCATCGGCGCGGTGTCCGAAACCGCTGCACGCCGGATAATTTCAAGAATTTGGTTTGCTGCATCAGATTTTCCTGCGTCCAGCATCGCATTTGCCAGATTAGGGCCGATCAACACACGAATTTCAATTGGATATTGCGAAAATGCTTCGGTGATGCTTGTGGTTTCGATAATTTCCATCGGTTCCCGGCTACCAGCCAAAAACCACATTTCATGATCACCGCCACAGGTTTCACCTTTGGCGACCGGCCCGTTTTCCGACCAGCTTTTGCCGTCAACAATCTGGGCCAGATCATTCAGGACTGGCCCGATTTGCAGCATTTCCGACAATATCGTTAAAGTTGAAATCGCCTCCACACCCAACCCGTGAGCAAGATAAAGTTTGGCGAGTTTTTCTACCTCTGCCTCCGCAACACGATCAAATTCACCATAAATCATTGACCGCAAGGCTGCGACTTGCGTCGGAAATTCATCTGCTCCGCGCCAGTTAGCCATATCAAAAACATCATCATCCAGACATTGTGGCTTGGCAAACGCATTAACGATCGCTGCCAAGTCGGCTTGGGCGGCATCATCGTAAGCCGTGCGCGCGCTTAGTTGTCGCAACAATTCCGCATCAATCATTTGCGGCATTTCCTGCGGCGGTTCACTATTGTCGGATGGCGCGACAATTTCATCTGGCTCTTCGGTCAGTGGCGAGGAAAAATCCAGTAACCCTTGATCAGCCGCGCGGGTTAATTGTTGTAATAATTGATCCTGAGCCTGTTCAATTCTTGCAACCATTTCCAGGTCTGGTGGAGTATCTGGCCGCGTCACATCATTGTTTATAACGCTGCTAACGCTTAAGTCAGTGCGTGGCGGCAAGATAAAATCTTCGGGGATACCCTGCTCCGGTATTGTCAGATCGCGGGGCAAACCAACCGTTGCTGGTGGTTCAAAAAAATATGTATTTCCTTGTTCAGGCGACAGCCCCAACCCTGTAGGTTGCCAATAGGCATAGGCTGAGGGTGGTGCGATTTTGGTTGCCATTGCTTGCAATGGGCCGCCATCCCGAATGTCGATCACCAGATAATTGCCATCAAATGCAAAAACACTGGCCGCGCAGGCACAGAGGGTTTCCATTTCAAGCGTTGTGCCGGTTTCATTTGTCATGCTCGAAATCGCGGTCAGCCGTGTTTTGGGAATTCGATCAAACACCTTATCAACCTCAAATTCCAGCATCTGTTCTGGAAAAACCAATTGGATAAGGCCGCGGGTTTCCACCAGTTCCCATGTGGTTTCCGGATCTATTGTCAGGACCAGTCGGCTAAAGGCATCATGCTCGCCAGAACGCACCGTAATTTCGGTCTGAGCGCCAAGAACACCCGGCAAAAACATCAGAAAAAGGCCAAACCTGATCATGCGGCGGCTTTCAATTCTTTGATAATGATCTCAAGATCGTCAAAAGATGGCCGCACCCTGCCCGGAGTATTTTGGCGACCAACCTCAACGCAGATATTCGGGGCGTGATTGTATAGGTTGGCAACCAGAACTTCGCGAATCAAATTATAAAACTGATTATCATCTTCGGTTACCGCCTGAAGTTTTGCTGAAAACGGCCCAACAAGACCATAAGCGAGAAACACGCCAAGAAAAGTCCCGACCAAAGCACCACCGATCATGCCGCCTAATACTGCGGGGGGTTTATCAATAGATGACATGGTTTTGATGATGCCCAGAACTGCCGCCACAATACCCAATGCTGGCAGCCCGTCGGCCATTACTTGCAATGCGTGGCTGGAATGGAGCGAATGGGCCGCATGTTCTTCCATTCTGTTTTCCAGCACTTCTTCAACCTGATGCGGGTCATCATAATTCATCGAAGCTGAGCGCAGGGTATCGCAAATCAAACCAACCGCGATCTTGTCTTTCTGAATTTTGGGGTATTTCCCGAAAATATCAGAACTCTCTGGCTCCTCTATATGGGTTTCCAGATCAACGGGGTTTTCGCGACCAATCCGAATCAAAGAATATAAAAGGCAAAGTAAATCCTGATAATCCTGCTTTTTCCATTTGTTACCCTTAAATACCTTACCCATGTCTTTAATGGTGTGTTTCACCACCGACATATCGTTGGCGATCAGAAATGCACCAACCGCCGCGCCCATAATAATCATCATTTCATAGGGCAATGAATACATAATAATATCCATTTTTCCGCCAGCCAGAATATAGCCGCCAAACACCATGCTGAAAATCACGATTATGCCAATTACACCACCCATATCAATTCCTCTTCAAAGGCCTGATCGGCCATCCTTCCTGTCAACAATGCCCCGCGGTATGTTAAATTTCCCTCAAGTTCTGTCATTATTCGCGCGGTGCGTTGGCATTCCTTCCCGCCATCACAACGCTGATCGAATAGGCGAGGTCGGATGGCAGTTCAGCCATGATATTTGCAGCTGCATCCGGCCGCATTCGAGCAAAAAAACCAGCGGCAAACTGGATGTCCATGGTCTCAAATATTCCGGCCGCATCGGCTGGTTTCATACGCTCATAAACCTCGGTCAATTGGGCCACATCATTTTCGGCGGCATCATCTGCCTGTGCCAATGTTGCAGCCAAACGTTCCTCAGCGCCGCGCAAAGCCACTAATTGTTCAGCGATTCGGGCTTCGGAGACTTTCAGGATCTGTTCGCGGCCATCGATATAGGCCTCTCGTGTTGAGATTTGTTCCTGACGTGATGCAAGTGCTGCCAAAAGAATTGAGGGCTCGCCGACAGGTTCACAAACTTCGGCATTGTTTGTTGCATTCGCATCAGTTTGCATCATCGGTGAAATGTCATTGCTGCGCTGCCCGTCAAGCTCCTGCGCAAGCGCCGGTGCAGAGGCCGCAACCCGCACCAACACAGACGCCAAAAAACAAAAAATAATCAGCGATATGGCCCCAGCGGACGGTTTTGTCGGTAAAATTTTAGCCATTATTTCACCGCAGTCATGACTTTTTGCAACGCGTTCAACAGATCAACCCGGGTGGCAGCGTTCTTCTCTGCTTCAATCGCGCTCAAAAGAGGCTCTTGGGCCTCGTTCAGAATATCTTTTGATGTAACCGCTTCATCAGAGCTGCTTTTAGGGTTGCGCATTTCCACCTTTTTGGGGGTTTTGCCGCGCTCATATACGGACACCATAAGCAATTCCAACCGGCCCGCTGCGATCTCAGCTCGGCTGGTTATATCAACCAGTTCTTGCAGGCTGGCGCCCGAAGCTTTGGTGGCGGCACGCACCGATGTCTCAATCTCATCAACTTGCAAGGACAAAGCAGAAATCGCCCCGCCAAGACCCGTATCAAGTCGCATCAAGTTATTGATTTTACGCGATAAAACGTAACAATATAACGCTGCTGCCAACGCTGCCGAAATCATTAATCCGTCTGCTATAAGTGCCATTTTTGGCCTCCCCTATCCTAAAATAAATTCTGTGATCAGCAAGTCGTGTACCTTGCCTTGGCCGGTCACTACCTGAATGCGACGTAACATCTGTGCGCGCAGCCGATCGAACGAAGATGGCTTGGCCAGTTCTTCTTCTGAAACGGCGCGCAAATAAGTGTTCAGCGCATCGGTTATGCGCGGCATCACCAGTTCAATTTCGGCGGCGTAAGCCGGATCAACATCCAGTTGCCCCGAAAAACGCAAGAATTTGGCGCTTGCGGATTCGCCCAGCGAAATCACCAGCGGTTCCATTTCAATAAAATAAATATCTGGCAAATCGCTGGCGACACCATAGCCATCTTCGCCTTTTCCATATCCATCGCCGCCGGATGCGCTGTCGCCCGCATATTCCGAATCACCTTTGGGGGCCAAAATCATGCCAGAATAAGTGGCATAAAACCCAGCTCCGCCCAGCAGGGCCGCGCCAAGAACCCCTATTAGCAAGCCTTTTTTGCCGCTTTTCTTTGGATTTTCTTCATTTTCTGGTTTTGGATCATCTGCCATCTGCAAATCCTGTAAATTTTTTCATCTTTCTTGTCTTAATCCGGTTTTGGCTAACTAATTGTTAAAAGTGTTTGCGCAATGTTCCTTAAATGCAGTGGGCATCAGAATGGTGTCGGCTTAACCAAACAGAACGTGAGCAAATTTATGTGGACCAGCCTTGACCCCAAAAAACGGGTAATTTTTATTTTGGCAGCTGTGGCGGGTTTTGTCGCGCTGTTGGGGTTGGTGCGGGTCACGACCTCACCCAATCTGTCGCTGCTTTTTGCAGGGCTTGATGCCTCCTCCGCTGGTGAGGTTATTACCAGCCTTGAGCAAAGCGGCGTAGTATTTGAAGTGCGCGGCAACGCCATTTATGTGGATACCAATAGCCGTGACCAAGTGCGGCTTTCGCTTGCCAGCAACGGTTTGCCCGCATCGGGCATTGCCGGGTATGAAATACTGGATAGCCTATCGGGGTTTGGCACCACTTCCCAAATGTTTGACGCCGCTTATTGGCGCGCCAAAGAAGGTGAGTTAGCCCGCACATTGGTTGCATCAGCCCAGATTATTTCGGCACGGGTCCACATTGCTTCAGGTTCCGGTAAACCGTTTAATCGCAACAATACGCCCACCGCTTCGGTGACATTGTCTGCCGCCAGCGGCAGCTTGGCCCCGTCTTTTGCAGAAGCAGCGCGGTTTATGGTGGCTTCGGCGGTCAACGGGCTTGCGGCTGAAAACGTAGCGGTAATTGATTCAGCATCTGGCGTTGTGGTTTTGGTAGGCGATGCCGCCAGCACCGGATCAATAGATGGTCTTGATGCCCGCGCTACAGCCATGCGCAGCAATATCGAACGCATTCTTGCCGCAAGGGTTGGGGCCGGCAACGCCATTGTTGAGGTGATGATAGATGCCAATATGGAAACCCAAACCGTTTCGGAACGTATCATAGACCCCGAAAGCCGTGTCGTGATTTCTTCAGAATCACAAAATGATACCGATGCTTCTAATGGGTCAGGCAGCGGCGCGGTAACCGTTGCCAGCAACCTGCCCGATGGGGATGTTGGCGGCAATGCAGGGCAAGCCTCACGCAATCAAAATAGCAATAGCGAGCGGATAAATTACGAAATTTCCGAAACCCTGCGTGAAACCGTGCGCCAACCGGGCGAAATTCGCCGCCTGTCGGTTGCGGTGCTGGTTAACGGGCAAATGGTAACCGACGATTCCGGCGCTGAGGTCTGGGCCCCCAGATCTGAGGAAGAATTGACCGCTCTGCGCGAATTGGTGCAATCCGCTGTTGGCTTTGATGCCGCGCGCGGCGATGTGGTAACCTTGCAATCTATGGAGCTATCCCAGCCCGCCATTACCGGCACGCTGGTCGATGAAACCCCCGGTTTCTTATCGCTGAACGCTATGTCACTGGTGCAATTAGGGGTTTTATCGATGGTGGTTCTGGCACTTGGCATGTTTGTTTTGCGGCCGCTATTGGCCAGCCAGCCCAGCTTGCCGCCACTGGCAACTGATACAGACAGCGCCAATGCACAGCTTTCGCCCCCTGATGGAAGCAATGTTTTGGCAATTGAAAACAAAACCTCGCCGACCGCTGTGGAAATGCTGCGAACCGCAATCTCTGAACGCTCCGAAGAAACCAATCGCTTATTGCAAAACTGGATAGAAGCCCCCGAAAAAAATGATGAGGTATCTGCATAATGTGTGCACTTAGATTAGAATGTTTCACCAATGACGCACCCGTTTCAAGCAAGCGTATTTCCTTGTTTGAAGGGTTTGAATCAGAAAAAGACATCGCCTATTCCAAAGGCGTAAAAAGCGGTGCCGAAGCCACAAGCAAAGCTTTTGAGGCCGAAAAAATTCGAAGTCTGGCCCCCATTCTGGAGGCGCTGAATGACATCGGCTTTTCACAGGTTGAGGCCCGCCACGCAGCCATCAACAGCTTAAAACCGCTTATTTTCGCGATACTGGAAACCACCCTACCTGCCAGTGCCGCCGCCGGTTTCACCACAGAAGTGGCCGAACGGGTTATGTCCATAATCGAAAAACTGCCAGAAGCAAAAATAAATGTCTTTGTGCCGGACGGTGCGGTTGAGTCCATCCAGAAAATGCTGTCGCCTTGTCAGGCCAACATCCATGTGCAAACCGACCCGGAGCTTGGCCCACTGGCAGCGCGGGTTGATTGGGGCACCGGGTTTGAGCAGCTTGATATTGGCGCAGTAATTCAATCCGTTGACGCCGCTGTGCATGCATTTTTCACACCAACCGAAGCATTGAAATCAGGGGACAACCATGCCTGAACAAGAACAAGAACGGGAAACCAAAGCCGAACCAAACGGCGCGCTGCAGGATAACGCCTTTCTTGGCGTTCCGGTTGAGGTGACGATCTCGGTCGGCAAAGCCAGACCGATGATTGCTGATCTGCTTAAGCTGGGGCGCGGCTCTGTTTTGCCGCTTAACAGCCGTATTGATGATCCGGTTGAGATTTATATCGGTGAAAAACTGATCGCCAAAGGTGAACTACAAGAGCTGGAAAACAGTGATAAGCTGGGTGTTCGCCTGACCGAAGTGGTTGATTTACGCGATGGTTTCTAAAGCAACTCTCGCCTGTCTTTTTATTCTGGCGCTCTCCTCTCCCGCATTCGCCCAAAGCCTTGAGGTTAATCTGGGCGATGGCGGCTTATCACTGCAATCGGTGCAGCTTTTCCTGATCCTGACCTTGCTAAGCCTTGCGCCCGGCATCGCCATGATGGTGACCTGCTTTCCGTTTATGGTGATTGTCTTGTCGATCATGCGGCAAGCCATCGGCGTGCAGCAAGCCCCGCCAAACATGATGATTGTCAGCCTTGCGCTGTTTTTGACATGGTTTGTTATGGCGCCTGTGTTTAATCTGGCATGGGCCGATGGGGTGGCACCCTATTTGGAAAATGCCATTGATATGCAAACCGCAATTGACCGCACCCTTGCGCCATTTCGGGTCTTTATGGAGGGGCGGGTTCAGGTCGAAACCGTTGATCTGATGTTGCAGTCGGCTTCACAAAGCCTTGCACCCGGTGCGGAGCTGCCCCTTAGCGTACTGGTGCCGTCATTTTTGCTAAGCGAGATCCAGCGTGGCTTTGAGATCGGGTTTTTGATCTTCCTGCCGTTTCTGGTAATTGATCTGGTGATCGCGGCAGTTTTGATGTCGATGGGCATGATGATGGTGCCCCCGGCAATTGTTGCCTTGCCCTTCAAGCTGGCATTTTTTGTCATTGCTGATGGTTGGTCGCTGATTGCGGGTGCCTTGGTTAGCAGTTATTCCTGAACAGCAAAGCCAACACCCCGGGCGACACTAACACTGTTGCGCAAGTCATTTAGGCAGAAATGCCGCTGCAACAAATAAAGCCCTGCAATACTTGATTGCTATTGCACAATAAATTCAGCATGCAGCGCACCGGCGGCTTTGATGGCTTTTAAAATATCGATCATATCGCGCGGCGACACCCCGAGCGCATTTAAACCCTCGATCACTTCGGGCAAGGACACGGCAGTTTCTACCAAAGCCAGCCTTGTGTTTTCGCCCTCGATAATCTCGACAGTGGTGTTTGGCACCACAATCGGCGCGCCGCCTACTGAAAACGGGTTGGGTTGCACCACAATTGGCGATTCCTGAATGCGCAAGGTCAGGTTGCCTTGACTAACCGCAACCCGTGAAATCCGCACATTTGCGCCCAACACAATGGTGCCGGAGCGCTGGTCAACAATAACCCGCGCGCGCTGCTGCGGATCAACCTCGATATTTTCAAGCAGGCTGATCAAATGCGCAGGCGATGGTGCGTTGGCAAGCGCAAGGTTCAGTCGCACTGTGCCGGAATCTGTCATCTCAGCGATTTGCACCCCGAACCGATCATTGATGGCTCGTTCAATCCGCGCAGCGGTGGTGAAATCCGGGTCACGCAAGGCCAGCCGCATCTGGCGCATTTCGGTAAAATCAAACGCGATTTCACGCTCTACCCGCGCGCCAGCAGGAATAACCCCTGAAGTTGGCACCCCTTGGGTGACCGAAGCACCATCGCCCTCAGCAGTGACCCCACCCGCAATCACCGAGCCTTGGGCAACCGCATAAATCTGCCCGTCTGCGGCATTAAGCGGTGTCATAATCAAGGTGCCGCCCAGCAGGCTTTTGGCATCGCCAATGGTGGAAACCGTAATATCTATGCGCCCGCCCGCCCGCGCAAAGGGTGGCAAAGCAGCAGTGACCAAAACAGCTGCCACGTTTTTTGACCGGAAATTTTCGCCAGTGACATTAATGCCCAACCTTTCCAGCAGATTGGTCATGGCCTCTTCGGTAAAAGGAGAGTTCCGCAGCCCATCCCCAGTGCCATTCAGCCCGACCACCAGCCCATAGCCAACAAGGTCATTACCCCGCACCCCGTCTATCTCAACAAGGTCTTTTATCCGCACATCGGCGAAGGCATAAGAAGTTAAAAAAACGGCCATACTAGCCAGCAGAAAAACGATTTTAGATCGAATCACGGTTTACCTCAGATAGTTTTGTAATTTCAGGGTAGAGAGGCGCGATGTCATGATATACACAGCCTCCATTTGGCCTTGCAGAGCCTGAAAACGGGTCGCGGCCTCGTAAGGGTCTGCCGCGATTATACCGTTGCGGTTAATCTCAAATGTATTTTTTTGCGAAGCATTAAAGGCAGCAGCTTGTGAAAGCTTTTCTTCCACATGGCCAAGGCTTTCGCGCAGATCAATTACCGAATTCACGGTTGTAATCGCGCCGGTTGCCGCCGCGCCCATGATGTTCATGCTGTCCAGATCACTGCCTGCGTGGTCACCATTATTGGCAATGGCAATCAGTGCCACATTGCGCAACGCATCGCGCAGGGCCAGCGCATCACCGCGCACCGAATAATCAACGACCTCGCCGTCAGCAATTTCGGCACCGGCTGCATTTAATGCATCGCCAAGAAAGCCTGTGGTCGCAAAACCGCCGGCAGGGTTATAAAAATAATCATCCACGGCGGCAATTACAGCGGTCGAATCCGGTGCCGCACCTGTCAGCGCTATAATGTCATTATACATGGATTGCGCGTCTAACACCGCCGCGCCATCCACATTGGCACCGGCAAAAAGCGCCTGATCGCCATAGCGGCCATTGATGGCCGAGACAATACTGTCAAACGCGCCGCGCGCAGAACTGGCCACCGAAAATGCCTGTTGCTGGTTGCCGAGGTTAACAGCCGCAATTAAATCAGTGCCAAACTCAGCCACATTTTGCTGGATTTTTTCAAGGTTAAACTGCGTCGCTTCGGCCCGCGCACTGGCGATTGAAATCGCCCCCGCACGAACATCCAGCCGCGCCATGGTTTTTTCAATGGCAAACAGGCTGGATAAATTCCCGCCTGTGGCTTTGATCAGATCGGCTTTTAGCCCGCTTGCCACCTCGTATCCTGCGGTTTGCATGTTGGCGCGGGTAGACTGGCCAACCCTTTGTAGGCGCATGGCGGATGACAGGTCAGAAACTGCTGCACTTTTCATGTTATATCTCCAACAGGGTTTGCATCATCATATCCGCTGTGGAAATCACCCGCGCATTGGCGGCATAAGCCTGTTCCACCAGCAAAAGCTGCTGCATTTCATAATCTGAATCGACGCCGGTCATGGCCAGCTCGCCCTCGCGCAGAATATCAAATTGGCCCATCTGATAAGCCGTCTGGTCTTCTTGTCGGCTGGCAGACCCTGCAACGATGCTGGTAATTCCGGCAGCCAGACTTGTGGCGCTGGAAAGCGTGATAACACCGGTGGCACCGCCGGGCGCGATTTGCATTGTCATCGCCTCGACCATACGGCGAAACTGGCTGTCATCCCCAGCGGGGCCGGGTGCAAGCGCAGCAATGCCGTCGCGCAACCGCCATAAATCCCCGCCTTGGGCCGGATCAACAAGGCCATTGATGTCGATACGCCCCGCAAGGCCAAGTTCATCAGCTGGCAAAAAGGCTGCACCATTATCGGTAAATATCCCTGCGTCACCGGGCGCAAGGGTCGGGTCAACGGCCGGGCTTTGGAACCGGTTCACAAGATCGCGCGCCATCGCGTCTATGCGGCTGTTGAATTCAGGGGCGATCACATCGCGCACCTCAAATGCAGCCGCCAATGCGCCGCCGTCAAGCTGCCCCGCGCCGCTGCCCATTGTTATCGGCCGCCCGTTTATTGAGATACCAGACAAGGCCGTGGAGGCCAGTGTCATGTCATGGGTGATCACCGGTGTTGGTGTGAATTCCAAAACATTGGCGGCACCGTCAATCAGCGCTGCCCCATTTTGGGAATAGATCGCAACCTCGCCCTTATCCCGTGATATTTGACGGATCGGGATCAATTCGGAAATTCGGTCAATCAAACGGGCGCGTTCGTCCTCAAGTGCAGCGGTATCGCCGCTGCCGGAACCACGAATGCGGATTTCGGTATTCACGGCCTCGATTTGTTTTAAGGTGGTATTAACCGTTTGCACATTTCGGGCGATGGTGGCATCTGCCTCCATGCGCACCGCGCTGGTCTGGGTGGATATTGAATTCAGGGATTTGGCAAGCCCGGCAGCATCTGACAAAACATTGGCACGCAATGCATCTGATTGCGGCGCATCGGCAGCAGCCCGTAAGCTGTTTTCCAGCCCCAATACCTGCGTGGCCAAAGCCCGCGCATCCCCGGGCTGGCCCAGCATTTCTGCCATGCGGGTCATGGCATCCGATTTCACAGACGCATTGCCAAGTTCAGCCCCGGTCGCGCGGCGTTGCGAGGTTGCCAACACATCCACAGCCCTGAAAATACTGTCGATCTTGACCCCGCTTCCGGTGCCACCGATCACCCGCTCAGCGGTCATGACCTCTCGGCGGGTGTAATTTTCATTCAACGCATTGGCCACATTGCTGGAGATCGTTTCCGCACGGCGTGAAACAGCTGTCAGCCCTGAATAAGCGTTTGAAATTGCGGCTGAAATACTCATAATTCACCCTCCCTTTTTGATCAGATCAACGCGCATCTAGCGCTTGATATTGGTGGTTTCCTGTAACATCTCGTCTACGGTTTGAATAATCTTGGCATTGGATGAATAAGCCCGCTGCGTCTGGATCAACGCGGTCAGCTCGCCAGCAATATCAGTGGTTGATTCCTCGCGGGCATAACCAATGGTTTCACCGGTTGGGCCAGAACCCGCATCCCACAGGAAGAAATCACCGCTATCGCGCGTAATAGAATAGGTTTGGGCTGACATGGCCTCCAAAGCATTGGGGTTGGCAACATCCGCCAGCGGCACCCGGAAAATTACCTTGGAGAATCCGGAGTCGTAATTGGCCGAAACCAGCCCGTTTGAATCAATTTCCATGCCAATCACATTGCCGGTTGGCGCGCCATTCTTTGACAGGCTGATCGGTGCAAAGGATGATGAAAGCTGCGTCATGCGATCATTTGATCCTATCATTCCGATATTGATGTCCACCGGACCCCGGTCAAAGGCCACGGTTATATCGCCGGTGGCTGCATTATAAGCACCCCCAAAAACCGGTGTGACACTTAGCAGAGAACCACCAAGCGCGGTTGTGTTGTCAAAAACAACGTCAAATTCTGCAATCGGCGCAAGGCCAGTGGCGGAATCGATGATCTCCATTGTCCAACTGTTGGATTGTCCGGCCACGGGCACTTGTGGGGTAAAAACCGCTGTCATGGAATTTGTGGTGCCTAGGTTGTCAAAATATTCAATCGAAAGCTCAAACGGGTCACCGGTGCCGCCCGCCTGTGTGGCGGTTGCAGGCAGGTTTATGCCAAGCCCGATTTCGGTGGTCGGGTTGGCAGCAAACTGGTTATGGGTCATATTGACAGGCACCAGCCCAGCAGCACTATCGCGCGGCAGCCCTGGAAATGTGCCATCCGGGTTTGCCGGCCAACCCAACAAAACCATCCCGCTGTCAGAGGTCATCACCCCTTGCGAATCGGGAAAAAATGATCCGGTGGTTGTCAGGCGAAGCGGCAGTGCCGCGCCGGTATTCGCCAGCGCCGAAGCTGGGGTCACCGGCAAAAACCCACGGCCGGTTATGGCAATATCCATGGAATTTGTCGTGCCAATCAATGAGCCATTAGCCGCCACATCGCGAAATGTCGAAACCCGAGCCCCGCCCGCGGTATAAGTGCCAACATTGCTGCCCAGTGTCATCGCCGTAAAATCTGCGTCGACCCGCTTATAGCCATAGGTCTTTGAATTGGCGATATTATCGGCAATGGTCGCCAGCTTGCTTGCATTGATTTGCAGGCCGGATACGCCGGCATTCATTGAGGAAGAAATAGTCATCAGTAACCCTTTTTGTGCTGAAATAGCTGTGGTCGATTACCGATGAGTTTTCACGTGACAAGGTTAAGAACGACCTAACAAACAAAATTGTAACTAAATATACTTCCTAGCGGTCTTTTCGCAGCAACACGATTTCAACCCGCCGGTTTCGGTATTCCGGTGCGCCTTGCCCAACTGGTGTACGGTCTGAACCGCCGGTTAGCCGGGTAAACCTGTTTGGGTCAACGCCTGCCTCGATCATTACTGAATTGGCAATCAGCGCCCGCCCAGCGGTCAGGGAAAACCCGTCCAGCGTTGCGCCGGGTTCCGGAATGCTGTCAATATGTGCAGAAATCGCAATATTGTTGGTCACCGCGCCAATAACCCGCGAAATCATTTCCAATAACAAATACATCTTTTCGCTGGGCTGGTTGGTTCCGGTATTGAATAAGGGAGACTCGGGCAGATCAAAAATATCAATTATCAGCCCTTCGTCGGTGATACGCGTTGCCACATGTTTCAACAACGGGTCTGCGGCCCAACTTTCGCCGCTATTGCCGCGAAACATGTTTTCAATCTCTGTAAATTCCGCGTCGCCGTCACCTGCACCTGCGTCGCCTTCACCCTCTTTGGATTCCATAACGCCGGTTGAACCCGCATTGCCGGAACGGTCCTCCGACCGATCCCCAACCGTGCCGCCATTGCTGCTCTCTTTGGTGTCTTCGGAAAAAACCGTTTCGCCGCCAAACATGCCCTGCCCGCCGCCGGTTTCGCTGAATATCGGAATGCCGGGGCTGAAATAGGCAGCAATACCTTGGCGCTGTTCCTCGGAGGTGGCGTTAAGCAGCCACATCAGCAGAAAAAACGCCATCATCGCGGTTACAAAATCCGCGTAAGCCACTTTCCATGCGCCGCCATGATGCCCGGCTGCTTTGATAATTTTTTTCTTGATGATAATCGGCCGCACGACCGGTTTATTTGCAGAATCATTTTCAGACATATCCGCCCCCATAATTTCCCATTCCCAACGGCACCTTACGCCGCAGAACCTTACCGAATGGTTAGTGGCGTGATGAATTTCTGATTGACCATTCGGGCAAAGCCGCATTATGCCGAAATATGGAAAACTTAATTGCGATAACCATGGGAGACCCTGCAGGTATCGGCCCCGAAATAACCGCCAAGCTTTTGGCGAGTGGCGCAGGCGAATCCTGTGTTATATTGGGGGATCCCGCCATAATGGCCACAGCTTTTGACAAGCTGGGGGTTTTGCACAAATTCCAGATCATTCCAGCACTGGAAGATTTCAGCCCCGAACATTTTAACCTGCTGCAAACCTCGGAACCTAATTCCGGCATCGATACAGGCGCAATATCCGCCCAAGCCGGACAAGCAGCCTTTGATGCCATTGCCAAAGCCATTGATCTGGCAATGGCTGGCCAGATCAAAGCCATTGTTACCGCACCCATACATAAGGAATCACTGGCAGCGGCGGGATACACCTTTGCCGGCCATACAGAAATTCTGGCCCATAGGGCTGGCTGCAATGTGGCGATGATGTTGGCAAATGATGATATCCGCACGGTTTTGGTAACCATCCATATGTCGCTGCGCGATGCGATTGACGCCGGGGATTTTAATGCCCAGATCGCCGCGATTCGGCTGGCAGACCAAGGTGCGCGTGAAATGGGCGTTGTGGCACCCCGCATTGCGGTGGCTGGCCTGAACCCTCATGCGGGCGAAGGCGGGCGGTTTGGGCGCGAAGAAATAGAGATCATCAGCCCCGCCATCAAATCCTGTCAGGATGAAGGCATAGACGTGTCTGGCCCATGGCCCGGCGATACGGTATTTATGATGGCGCGCGACGGCAAATTTGATGTGGTTGTGGCCCAATACCATGATCAGGGGTTGATCCCTGTAAAATATCTGGGGCTGGAAAAAGGTGTGAACATTACCCTTGGCTTGCCCTTTGTGCGCACCAGCCCTGACCATGGCACTGCATTTGATATTGCGGGCAAAGGCATTGCTGATATGCGCAGTATGCAGGTGGCGCTGGATATGGCACGGCAGTTGATTAAGGCAAGAGAGTAGCTCAGCAAGCAAAAGCTTAATAAAACTTGCGTAAGAATGCCACTGCCGCGACTGGTAATGTTTATCGCGGCTGCAGCTTTTTTAAATGCTACAAGCAAAGATATAGCGACTCAAACATATAGTTTGGCAGCACACGAGTTGATGCATATTCTGCCCGTTTCCCTGCTTGCCCGCAAATGCGGTCAGCCTCCGCCTGTGTTGCGTCTTTTGCCGAGACTTCAGTCGCAAATTGCGATGTTTGTATTTTCACACTCGCGCCATTAAAGTCAGACACAATGGGGTTTGCTTCCAAACATGCTGTCAGAAATAACGCTGCCGCGACCGGCGCGGCCAATTTACCAAGAATTTTCATTTTTACTGCCTCAAGAAAAGAATTTCGACACCTTCAGCTTCAGATTGTTTGCAATACAAGCGATTGAAATCAGGGCGTTAGATGCCGAATTCAATTGTAATCGGAAAAATATGAACAAGCAACCATAAAGGGAATCTTAGTGCGTCCAAACCGTTTTACGATTGCTCGCAAAATTCTCAGCATATCCGCCCTGGCGGACCAGTTGTTTGCGGATTTTAGGTTCGGTGATTTGAAACGCCATACCTTTATCCGTAGCGAATGCAATGGCGGATTCTTTGCTGTCAAAGCTCATTTTTACTTGTGAGTTCATATCCTGAGAACTGGTCCAGCCCATCAGCGGGTCAATGCCCCGTGCTGCATTTGGTTCAAATTCCAATACCCATTGGCCAGATTTCCCTTGGCCAGATTGCATGGCGTTACGAGCGGGTTGGTAAATTCGTGCGGGCATGGGGCGGCTCCTGTTTTGCTTGGTTATATTATCGCTAATCCCCCGCCATTAGGCAAGGGATTAGCGGTTCAACATGGAGGAGTTGCAGTGGCAGTCATCAAACCAGCCCGAGGGAGCGAGGGTGGGGTGGGTTCGTTTCGAATCGATCTGATGACCTTTGCCACTTGCAAAGCCAATTAACCAAACTTTTTTGGACAATACAAGAACAAAATAACGTAAAAGTTGTATTGTATACCTAAAAAGCCTCTTAAAAGATTAACTTCTTGTTTATCTTCATCCGTTCCCCCTTAAAACAAAGCCGTGCAAGGCAGAGATGCTTAATCCTTTCCCGCGCAATCAAAGCATTTCGCAATACGGCCCTTTTAATGAGAACAAAAAGGGTCCATATAGAAGTTCGGGGGAATCTTTATGCTGGAAAATGCACCGGAAACACATGAAAAACTCGATGGTGGCAAGCCCATTGTCTTGAATTCTCCGTTTTCACCAGCAGGTGACCAGCCGACTGCCATTGCTGACCTGTTAGCGGGCTTAGCAGACGGCGACCAGAACCAAGTATTGCTGGGCGCAACCGGCACCGGCAAAACTTTTACTATGGCCAAAATCATCGAGGCAACCCAGCGCCCCGCCATCATTCTTGCCCCCAACAAAACCCTTGCGGCGCAATTATACGGCGAGATGAAAGGGTTTTTTCCCGACAACGCTGTGGAATATTTTGTCAGCTTTTATGACTATTACCAGCCGGAGGCTTACGTTGCCCGCTCAGACACCTATATCGAAAAAGAATCGCAGATTAACGAACAAATCGACCGGATGCGCCATTCTGCCACCCGCGCCCTGCTGGAACGGGACGATGTGATTATCGTGGCCTCGGTGTCGTGCATCTATGGCATCGGCAGTGTTGAGACTTACGGCGCCATGACCGTCGACCTTGAGCCGGGCAAAAATTATGACCAGCGCGCCGTGATGGCAGACCTGATCGCCCAGCAATATAAACGCAACGACCAAGGCTTTGTGCGCGGCTCATTCCGGGTGCGCGGCGATTCCCTTGAATTATGGCCCGCGCATCTGGACGATCGCGGCTGGCGGTTTTCGTTTTTTGGTGACGAGCTGGAAAAAATCGTTGAATTTGACACGCTGACAGGGGCCAAAACCGGTGATTTGGAAAAGGTTCGCGTCTATGCCAATTCGCACTATGTCACCCCCAAACCAACGATGACCCAAGCCATTATCAAGATCAAAGCAGAATTGCGCCTGACGCTGGACCGATTTGTAGGTGAGGGTAAATTGCTCGAAGCCCAACGCCTTGAGCAACGCACCAATTTTGATCTTGAGATGTTAGAGGCCACCGGCGTTTGCAACGGCATCGAAAATTATTCCCGTTATCTTACCGGCCGCGCACCCGGCGAGCCTCCCCCCACTCTGTTTGAATATATCCCCGATAACGCCATCGTTTTTGCTGACGAATCCCATGTTTCAGTGCCCCAGATCGGCGGCATGTATAAAGGCGATTTCAAGCGAAAATCCACCCTGTCGGAACACGGGTTTCGCCTGCCCTCCTGCATGGATAACCGCCCCCTGAAATTTGAGGAATGGGACGCCATGCGCCCCCAATCCATATTCGTTTCCGCCACCCCGCAAAAATGGGAGCTGGAGCAATCCGGCGGGGTATTTGCCGAACAGGTTATCCGCCCGACAGGCCTGCTTGACCCCCCAGTAGAGATCCGCCCCGTGGAAACCCAAGTCGATGATCTGCTCGATAAGATTCGCATCGTAGCGGGCCAAGGCATGCGGGTGCTGGTCACAACCCTGACCAAACGCATGGCCGAAGACCTGACGGAATACCTGCACGAACAAGGCATCCGCGTGCGCTATATGCATAGCGACATCGACACGCTGGAACGCATTGAAATCCTGCGAGACCTGCGCCTCGGCGCGTTTGACGTGCTGATCGGCATTAACCTGCTGCGCGAAGGTTTGGACATTCCCGAATGCGCCTTGGTGGCGATACTTGATGCGGATAAAGAAGGCTTTTTGCGTAGTGAGACCTCACTGGTGCAAACAATAGGCCGCGCCGCGCGGAACTCTGACGGGCGGGTGATTATGTATGCCGACCGCATTACGGGTTCGATGGAGCGCGCCATAGGCGAAACCAACCGCCGCCGTGATAAACAGCACGCGCATAACCAGAAACACGGCATCACGCCGGAAACCATCCGCAAAAATGTTGACGATGTGTTGGAGGGCTTGTTCCCCGCTGACACCGACCAGTCGCGCATTACCACCAAGGTCGACAAAGCCAACTTTGGTGCAAACCTGACAGTGCATCTGGACGCCCTGCGGATCGACATGCGCAAAGCCGCCGATAATCTGGAATTTGAGGAGGCAGCAAGGTTAAGGGATGAAGTGCAAAGGCTGGAGGCGGTCGAGCTGGCTGTGGCCGATGACCCGCTGGCAAGGCAAAGCGCGGTTCTGGCGGCAAGCGAGGGGAAAAAGATGGGACGGTCGATGGGTGGTAAGGCCGGGACGCGGGTTTTTAAGGGGAAGGTGCGGAGGGGGTGAAGGTTACAAAGCTTTACCTTGTTCATGGTTTGTGCTAAGCTTTATCTCCCAACCTAGGATTCTAAATGTATATTACCGAAGATATTCCTGAAATAGTTGCTCGACATCAAAAGGCAAGAATTGGAACCCCACAAACAAAGGGTTTCCGTCATATTTCCGAGATCAAATACGACGACCTGACCTATCGCTCCAAAAAGCATTTAGAAGCTTGCGGAAACTCAGAGATTTTTGAAAATGAAATAGGCGTCTTGGGCGATAACATTTTGCAAAGTCCTTTGGAACGGGCGTTATTGTGTTTTTTACGCACAGAAAAATATAATGACTAACTTGGTCTTGATGACATCGCGATTGTTGTCGGTGACGACCCCAATATCGAATTGTCAAAAAAAGGCGATTTCGCCATAGTTATCGTCCCTCAAAAACAAGTTGGACCCTATAATCTTGACTTTGGAATATTTGTTAAGTGCAAACACGAAATATTCAATTTTGACGTAGAATGCGATGGCAAAGAATTTCGCTCTGGTAGCGTAGAAATTCTTGAGCATGACCGAAAACGCGACAATTATGTTAAACAACTTGGCTATTACATTTGGCGAGTTACAGGAAAAGAAATTAACCAAAATCCTCTTCGGGCAGCACAGCTTGTTACTGAACAAATTGGCGAATTGATCGAATACAAACGCAACCAAAAGCTTAGCGTTAATTAGGCCCGTAGGGTGCGTGGTCTCCACGCACCGCCGCCGCCAAACGATGCGCGGCAAACCAAACACGCCACAAAAATCCGTAGGGCGGGGTTCACCCCGCCACCCCTCCGTCAAATGCTGGGCTGAAGCCCACCCTACATGTGACATTCAAACCTCGGATTGATGTGCCAAAACTTGCGATCTGTAGGGTGGGTGCTTGCACCCACCGTTCCAATATCAACCAATGCGCGGTGGGTGCGAGCACCCACCCTACAACACGCAACATGCAAAAATTGGATTTCCTCGCCGCCGCCCCCAAACGGTGCGTGCAAAGCACACACCCTACATATGACATTCGAACCCCTGAACGGACTTCCAAAAACCACCGCTCCGCCCTGCCTTATTAAAAACACAAATTCGGCAAACTCTTGGCAGAATCGCCCGTCATGTTGGGGCTGGCAATAGGAGTATTAACCATGAATACAGTGATCGAAGTTTTGAATATGAACACCGCAGTTGGCCTGACCACAACCCTTGTTGTGGCGACTTTATTGTCCTCGATTGTTTTCTTGATGGTTGCAAAACGCCAGTTGCGAAATTGTTGGATCAAAAAAATGCAGCGCCGCCCTGTGCGAAGCGCACACAAAGCCTTTTTCAGAAATCACCCGTAAAACGCAGCCCCGCGTTGCCGCATACCCTGCCTAGGCGGGTGCATCTGGTTTAAGAAAACAAACATTTCCTGCCCAACCTAATCGGTAAACTTATTATCCCTCGGAAAACCGCGCGGCGCCATGCGGCCCGCGCCGGCGCGTTTACCGATCCAATCGTTCAGGTCGGTTTCAGTGCGAGTGCGCCCGCCGCCATCCAGCCATTTCAGGCCCGCCGACAATTCAAATACCTTGGCGTCTGATAGCTCTCCGTCTTTATCGGCATATTTTTGCAACCGCACGCCTTTGCCACGGCCAAGACGCGGCAGATCAGCCAGCGAAAACACCAGCAATTTGCGATTTAGCCCTACGCAAGCGATATGATCCCCAGCCAGAAACAGACAGATCCGCGCCTTGATATTGCCTTTAACATTCAATACCTGTCGGCCGTTTCTGGTATGCGCGATGACCTCATTTTCGGCCACCACAAACCCGTCGCCGGCGCTGCTGGCAACCAGCAATTCTCGCCCCGGTTCGTGGATGAAAAACGCAACAATCTCTGCGTCATTTGGCAGATCAACCATCAAGCGCACCGGTTCACCCATGCCGCGCCCGCCGGGCAGGTCATTGGCCGAAAGCGTATAAAACCGCCCGTTGCTGCCAAACACCAGCAGCTTGTCGGTGGTTTCCGCATGGAAAATAAACCGTGGCCCGTCACCATCCTTGAATTTCAATTCCTGATCCAGCGCAATGTGGCCAGATCTTGCCCGCACCCAGCCCATTTCTGAACACACTACCGTCACCGGCTCGCGTTCGATCATTGCTTCCAATGGCACTTCTTCCACATCGGGTGCATCTGTCAACACGGTGCGACGCGCGCCGCCATCAGCGCTTTTGCCAAATTCCTTGCGGGTGGCACGAAGCTGTTCAATGATTTTGGCCCATTGCAATTCATCGCTGCCGATCAGGTCTTCCAGGTCGCTGCGTTCAATCAACAGGGTGTCGCGCTCCCGCTTCAGCTCCATTTCTTCCAGCTTGCGCAGGCTGCGTAGCCGCATGTTCAAAATGGCTTCGCCCTGCACGTCAGACAGGTCAAATTCCGCCATCAGCATCGCTTTTGGGTCATCCTCAAAGCGAATAATTTCGATCACCCGATCGAGGTTCAGGAACGCAATTATATAGCCCTCTAGCACCTCCAACCGCGCATCAATTTTGCCCAACCGGAATTTGGAACGCCGCTGTAAAACATTGCGGCGATGGTCAATAAAGGCGCGCAATACTTCCTTAAGGTTTGAGACCTGCGGCACCAGCCCGTCGATCAGCACGTTCATATTCAGCGAAAAACGGGTTTCCAAGTCAGATTGCCGGAAAAGCGCCTCCATCAACACCGCCGGATCAACGGTTTTGCTGCGCGGCTCCAGCACAAGGCGAATATCTTCAGCAGATTCATCGCGCACATCCCCAAGAATCGGAATTTTTTTGGCATTGATGATCTCGGCAATTTTTTCGATCAGTTTGGATTTTTGCACCTGATAGGGAATTTCGGTAACAATGATTTGCCACATGCCACGACCCATATCCTCCAATTCCCATTTGGCACGCAGCCGGAACGACCCGCGACCGGTTTTATAAGCGTTGAGAATATTTTCACGGGGTTCAATCATCACCCCACCAGTCGGAAAATCCGGTCCGGGCACCAGATCAACCAGTTTTTCAACGCCGGCATTGGGGAATTTTACCAGATGGATGGCGGCATCAATCAGCTCATTAATATTATGAGGCGGAATATTAGTGGCCATGCCCACGGCAATGCCGCTGGAACCGTTGGCCAAAAGGTTCGGAAAGGCGGCTGGCAGCACCACTGGCTCGGTTAATGACCCATCATAATTGTCACGAAAATCAACCGCATCTTCCGAAATGCCTTCCATCAAGGCTTCGGCTGCGGCGGTCATCCGGGCCTCGGTATAGCGCGCGGCGGCGGGGTTATCGCCGTCTATATTGCCAAAATTCCCTTGGCCATCTACCAACGGATACCGTACCGAAAAATCCTGCGCCAAGCGCGCCATGGCATCATAAATCGCGGCATCACCGTGGGGATGGTAATTACCCATCACATCACCGGAAATTTTTGAGGATTTGCGAAACCGGCCTTTTGGGTCCAGCTTTAATTCCCGCATGGCAAACAGAATACGCCGATGCACCGGCTTCAGCCCGTCACGCGCGTCAGGCAAGGCACGATTCATGATGGTTGACAGCGCATAGGTCAAATACCGATCCCCAAGCGCACGGCGCAGCGGTTCGGCTATTATATGGCCGCCATCGGGTATCTCGGGGGTATCTTTCTTTTTCACCATAGATGTGGTGTATAGCGGCATAACATTTGGGTCCAGAGGCAAAAACATAATGACGCAAAAATCCATCCTGATTACCGGTTGCTCCAGCGGCATTGGTTATGATGCCGCCCATGCCTTGCACAAACGCGGCTGGCGAGTGTTTGCCAGCTGTCGCCAGCAAAAAGATGTTGATCGGCTGCAATCCGAGGGGCTGGAAAGCCTGCAACTGGATTACGCTGATCAGGCCAGTATTGATGCCGCGGTTGAGCATATTTTCAATGCAACCGGCGGAAAGTTGGACGCGCTGTTTAACAATGGCGCCTATGCCCAGCCCGGCGCCACAGAGGACATGCCCGTTGGGGCTTTGCGGGCCATATTCGAAGTTAATGTTTTTGGCCAGTTTGAGCTGATCCGCCAGATAATACCCGCCATGAAAACCCGCGGCCAAGGGCGTATCGTCAATTGCAGCTCTGTGCTTGGAATTATTGCCCTGCCGATGCGCGGGCCATATTGCGCCACAAAATTCGCCATGGAAGCGATGACAGATGCCCTGCGCTATGAAAACAAAGGCAGCGGTTTGCATTTTATCTCCATCCAACCCGGCCCGATCACCAGCAAAATCCGTGAAAACGCCATTCCGCATTTTGAAAAATGGGTGGATTGGAAAAACTCCAGCCACCGCGCCGTTTACGAAGAAAAACTGATCGGCTGTATGACCCTAAAACCAGCAAAGACAGGTTTGAACTACCCGCCAGCGCGGTTACCAAAAAGCTGATCCATGCGCTAGAAAGCCGCAACCCAAAACCCCGTTACAAAGTCACCACACCCACCTATATAGTTGAGGCAGCCCGCAGGCTGTTACCAAAACGCATGTTAGACCGGATGTTTTCCGGCTAAGGAGAAATGATGTTTTCTGACCCACTGTTTATTCTGGTTATTCTGGCAATGCTGGCCACACTCTTTGTGTTGGTCACCGGCTTAATTACTTTTGCCAGAGGCGGCGACTTTCACAAGAAAAATTCTAACAGGTTGATGCGCTGGCGGGTTGGCTTGCAATTTCTGGCGGTGATATTTTTCCTGATTTTCATCTATTTTCGCCGGGGCGGCTGAATGGTCACGCTGAATAAAATATACACCCGGACGGGTGATGATGGCAAAACCGCGTTGGGCAACGGGGTGCGGGTTGTCAAACATGACTTGCGGGTCATGGCCTATGGCACGGTGGACGAAACCAACGCTTTTGTTGGCATGGCACGGCTGCACGCATCTGGCGATATGGATAAAATGCTGGAGCGTATCCAGAATGATCTATTTGATCTGGGCGCAGATCTGTGCCGACCGGACATTGCTACTGACGCAGATACTGAATATCCGCCGCTGCGGATGGTGGCAACACAGGTGGATCGTCTTGAAGCAGAAATAGACATGATGAATCGCGATATTGCCCCGTTAAAGAGTTTCGTGCTGCCGGGGGGCGGCGCGTTGGCGGCGGCACTACATGTCTGCCGCACGGTTTCGCGCCGCGCTGAAAGGTTAGCGGTTGAATTGGCGTTTGAGGGCGATGTGACGCCTGAGGCAGTCAAATACCTCAACCGTTTGTCGGATTGGTTCTTTGTCGCGGCGCGTTTTGCCAATAATAACGGCCTTGACGACGTATTATGGGCGCCGGGTGCCAATCGCTAGGCGCTTTGTGAAAAGAATATCTTGCAGCGCAGCATATTTGCTGATTACCTGCGCCGGAATCCCAAATCTGGGCCCAATTGGAGAATAACGCAATGAAGGTACTTGTGCCTGTTAAACGCGTCATTGACTATAACGTCAAAGTGCGCGTGAAAGCTGATGGCGGCGGGGTTGACCTTGCCAATGTCAAAATGTCGATGAACCCGTTTGACGAGATCGCGGTAGAAGAAGCCATTCGCCTGAAAGAGGCCGGAACCGTTTCTGAAATCATTGCGGTTTCAATCGGTGTGAAGCAAAACCAGGAAACCCTGCGCACCGCGCTGGCCATGGGTGCGGATCGTGCCATTTTGGTGATTGCCGCGGACGATGTGCATACCGATATTGAGCCTCTGGCGGTTGCAAAGCTGCTGAAAGCAGTGGCGGATGATGAACATCCCGGCCTTATTTTACTAGGGAAACAGGCAATTGACAACGATATGAACGCCACCGGGCAGATGCTATCTGCACTGCTTGGCTGGTCACAGGCTACATTTGCTTCCGAGCTGTTGATTGACGGTGATTTTGCAACTGTAACGCGAAGTTGACGGCGGTTTGCAAACCATCAAGGCAAAAATGCCCGCGATTGTAACAGTTGATTTAAGGTTGAACGAACCGCGCTATGCGAGCTTACCCAACATTATGAAAGCCAAGCGCAAACAAATGGACGAAAAAACGCCGGAAGATTACGGTGTAGATGTAACGCCTCGCCTGACCATTACCAAGACGGTTGAACCAAGCGAACGCGCGGCCGGTGTAATTGTTGCGGACGTAGCCGAACTTGTTGCAAAACTTAGAGACGAAGCGGGGGTGCTGTAATGGCTGTTCTTTTATTGGCAGAGGTCAACGGTGCCGAACTTTCCATGGATCAAACCGCCAAGGCTGTGACAGCAGCGAGGGCTTTGGGTGACGTTACTGTGCTTTGCGCCTCATCCGGTTGCGGCGGGGCTGCCGACGCGGCGGCAACAATTGCGGGCGTTTCCAAAGTGTTATGCGCTGACGATGCAGCCTATGGCAACGGCTTGGCGGAACCTATTGCGGATCTGATCGTGTCACTGGCGGGTGATTATGACCATATCGTTGCTGCGGCAACAACAACTGGCAAAAACATCCTGCCAAGGGTTGCTGCATTATTGGATGTTATGGTGATTTCCGACATCACCGCCATCGTGTCCGCTGATATGTTTGAGCGGCCAATTTACGCAGGTAACGCCATTCAGACCGTGCAATCGACTGATGGCAAAAAAGTCATATCAATCCGCACCACCGGATTTGAAGCGGCTGCCGAAACGGGCACCGCTTCGGTTGAAAAGATCGCAGCTGCTGCTGACCCAGAACTTTCGGAGTGGGTTGAAGACAAGGTTCAGACCTCTGATCGACCCGAATTGACCAGCGCAAAAGTTGTCGTTTCCGGTGGTCGTGGGGTCGGATCAAAGGAGAATTTTGCAATAATCGAACAATTGGCTGATAAACTGGGGGCGGCGGTTGGCGCATCTCGTGCGGCAGTTGATTCCGGTTATGCGCCCAATGACTGGCAGGTTGGCCAAACCGGAAAAGTGGTTGCGCCGGACCTTTATATCGCCATTGGTATCTCTGGCGCGATCCAGCATTTGGCCGGTATGAAGGACAGCAAGGTTATTGTGGCAATCAACAAAGACGAAGAAGCACCGATCTTTCAGGTGGCGGATTATGGTCTGGTTGCCGATCTGTTTGAGGCAGTGCCAGCCCTTAATGACGCATTAGACTGACCTATTCTAAAGCATTGAAAGGCCCGCCAATTGGTGGGCCTTTTTGCGTTATGGGCTTGCGCGCAGCGGCTCTCAGGCGGTAACCTGCGCCGAACCAAAAAGGAATACGTTATGGAGATCAAGACCGTTGGAATTATCGGCGCGGGGCAGATGGGCAACGGCATTGCATATGTGTTTTCTTTGGCCGAATATGACGTATTTTTATACGATATTTCCTCAGAAGCCGTTGATAACGCAATTAAAAAAATCTCCATCAATATGGATCGTCAAATTGACAAAGGCGCTCTGGACGCAGCTGGCAAAGCAGCAGCGTTGGCACGGATAACCAAATCAAGCAGCATCAAAGAAATCGCTGGACTGGACCTGATTATCGAGGCCGCTACCGAAGTTGAGGACATCAAAAGGCAGATTTTTGCTGACCTTGCGCCGCATCTGGGGGATCACACGATTCTGACATCAAACACGTCGTCGATCTCTATTACACGGCTTGCAGCAGGTACTGACCGGCCTGAACGTTTCATGGGGTTTCATTTCATGAATCCGGTGCCGGTGATGCAACTCGTTGAGCTTATTCGCGGCATTGCCACCGATGAGCCAACATTTAAAGCGCTGGAGGCAGTTGTTGCCCAGCTTGGCAAGACTTCTACCAGCGCTGAGGATTTCCCGGCCTTCATTGTTAACCGCATCCTGATGCCGATGATTAATGAGGCTGTTTATACGCTCTATGAAGGTGTCGGCACCGTGCAAAGCATTGATACTTCACTGAAATTAGGCGCGAACCACCCGATGGGGCCATTGGAGCTGGCAGATTTCATCGGGCTGGATACCTGCCTTGCGATCATGAATGTATTGCACGAAGGGCTGGCAGATACCAAATATCGCCCTTGCCCGTTGCTGACCAAATATGTTGAAGCTGGCTGGTTGGGGCGAAAAACCAAACGCGGCTTTTATGATTACAGGGGCGAGGTACCGGTTCCAACCCGCTGATTCAAAAGCTTATTTATCTTCGCCAAACCTGCTTTCAACCAATTTTTGCAAGGCCTCAAGCAGCGCTTCGGCTTCTGGTCCTTTTGTGATCACATCAATTTCACTGCCCTGCGAAGCAGCCAGCATCATCAAACCCAGAATCGAATCCCCAGCAACAGTTTCACCATCTTTTGACACACGCGCTTCCGCATCAAAGGATTCGCAAACCGTTACAAACCTGCCGGAAGCACGGGCATGAAGCCCCTTAACGTTAGTTATTTTTATGATCATTAGTGCTTATCCGCCCTGTTCGGCTGCATTGAGTCAAGATATTTGCGCCCCGCGTCCCGCGCGCAACGAACCGAATCATCTACACTCATATTTCGGGCTTTTGCCAGCTTAATCAACATCGGTAAGTTGGCACCATACAGTATTTTGCGATTGCCGCTTTCACATGCCTTGATCGCCAAATTTGACGGCGTGCTGCCAAACATATCAACCACAACCACAACACCGCCGCCGCTGTCTACATCGTTAACCGCTTGATAAATTTCCATTTTTTTAAGGTCTAGGTCATCGCTTGCCTGAATGGCAATCGCCCGCGTGCCTTCTCGTTTGCCGATAACATGTTCCATCGCTGACAGATATTCACCCGCCAAACCCCCATGTGCCACGATCACAATACCGATCAATCCAAATACTTTCTTAACCAGCCGAACCCAAACGGCGCTCCATTTCTCGGTGGCGAATAGACACCTGCCAGCCCTTATCTGCAAGGGTTTTCGCCAAACATTCCGCCACGGTAACGGACCTGTGTTGGCCACCAGTGCAACCCAATGCTACGCTAAAATAAGATTTTCCCTCAGCGCGATACGCCGGCAACAGCAGCAGCAGCATATCCATCAGTTTAGCAAAGAATGCGTCAAAATTTTGATCATCCTGAACATATTTGGACACAGCGCTGTCCATTCCAGTCAATTTTCGCAACGCCTCTTGCCAATGGGGGTTGCGCAAAAACCGGCAATCCAGCACCATATCAACGTTGCGTGGCGTGCCTCGTTTATAGGAAAATGACTGCACCGACACCGACAAGCCGGTAGATAGTTTAGTGCTAAACCATCTTGAAATTTCATCACGCAAATCATGAGGTGACATAGTTGTGGTGTCAATTAGAACATCAGCACTGGCGCGCAGCCCCCCCAGAATTGCCAACTCCTGTTCGATACCAATCGCAGCCGAACCATTTTTTGACAGCGGATGCCGCCGCCGCGTTTCGCTAAAGCGTTTATCAAGGGCTGCGGCTGAGCAATCCAAAAACAACAGTCGAATCAAAAAACCGGGGTTATTTTGGCTGTTTGCAATCGCTTCCAGCAAGCCACTGGCGGAAAAATCCCGTGTGCGCGTATCAATACCAATTGCCAGTGGGTGGTCCATGACCGGACCGGAAAGCAACCGGTCAAGCAGGGTTAATGGCAGGTTATCAATGCTTTCATAGCCCAAATCTTCGAGCGCTTTGATCGCGGTTGACCGGCCAGCCCCCGCTGGGCCAGTGATAAAAACAACTTCTTGTTGTGTGGCCATGACGAACCCTCTAACCCAGCTTTAATACACAAAACACAGCATCAGCCAGATGTAGGTTATTTCCGCCAAATATTAAAGGAATTTTCAAACCCAACAAAAAAATTGTTTTGTCTTCCGGTAAACGGCGCACCTCGCTTTTATTCATATCCACAACAAATTTTAGCGTCGCACTAGCGCAATACGGCATTTCCAGAATGCCAAAACCGCGCGCTTCGATCTGGCCCAGAATGCTATCGGGCGGCGTTGTTAAAATTTCTTTGCCGCTAAGGTTTATGTCCACGGCATCATCGGAAACCAACGTTGCACCAAGCGCGATTAACGCAAGTGAAAGACTGGATTTTCCTGAACCGGAATCCCCGATGATAAGCACGCTTTTGCCTTCATATTCGACGCAAGAGGCGTGCATTCTTTCTTTTTTCATCAAACCGGCAACCTTATTAAAAACTGCGCCCCGCCGGATTCAGATACGTTACGCACCAATATTGTGCCACTATGGGCCTCAATTATTTGTTTGCAAATCGCAAGCCCAAGGCCGGAATGGTCACCAAATTGCACCTTTGGCCGCTCTGAATAAAACCGTTCAAAAACATCTTGCAAATTTTCCGCCGGAATGCCCGGCCCGTTATCAGTGATGCGCAATTCAATCGCATCCGACCCGTCGTAATCCAATGAGATTTTTATCCAGCCATCAGCGGGAATAAAATCAATTGCATTGGTGATCAGGTTGTCAAAAACCTGTGACAAGCGCCCCTCCAGCCCATGCACCAAAAACTTTTCGTTGCCGGATTCCAAGGATATTTCCACATCAGGGAATTCCGAGGAATAGTATTTAATGTGATTTCGCAACAGGTTGGATAAATCAACCGGCGCCCATACCTCCCGCACCAATTCGGCTTCGAGACGTGACGCATTGGCAATATCGCTGACCAGTCGATTAAGCCGGTCGACATCGCCTTGAATGACCTCAAACAGGGCCAGACGTTCCTTTTCTGGCAGCGGGTAAACCAATGTTTCCACCGCAGAGCGCAACGACGTCAACGGGTTTTTAATTTCGTGGGCCACATCTGCCGCAAAATTTTTGTTCAGATCAATGCGCTCAAACAACGCTTCGATCATCTGACGCATGGCGCGCGACAGATCTCCAATTTCATCGGGGCGGGCAGTTAGATCAGGAATTTGGATCAATGAGGTATTCAGCCGCTGGCCGGCGCTATCATAGGCAATGTCAGCAGCATCAGCCAAACGCCGCAACGGGCGAGCAATCGAATTCGCCAACACCATGGACAAAACGATTGACGAAAGAATTGCCAACACAAAAATTTGCAAGATTTGTTCTCGTTCCTGCCGGATAACTGCATCGATTTCGCCGCCAAGGGTCGAAATCAAGATCACTTTGTCTGTTTTTCCATCGACAAGAATTGGCGCGGCAACGCTAACAAACGTATCTCCGGAACTGGTAAATGTAGAACGCTGGGTCTGGTTTGGCTGTTCAATCGCGTTGGCAACCAAGGTGTTAAACCGCGCCAAAAGGCTATCGGTTGTGACGCCGGAAACCTCATATGGGCCAGAAAATTGTTCCCACACAGTTTGCAGAATATCGGTCAGCAAGCTGGTTTTGGCGCTTTGGGCTTTCAAGCCTTCACTGCCCGAAATTGAACTGGGCAATTGTTGCATGATTAAATTGGCATCAGCATCATACAGCCGGACAATAGACCCGATAGGGCTTGTTAAGCTTAAAAAATAGGCTTCGGTAACAACCTGTTGCGCCGAAATTGCTGCTGCTAATATCTCTGCTTGTTGTAACATATCATCACGGCGCTGGCTAACCCTGCCTTCGTCTGCTTGGCTCAGATACAACACACCTGCAACCAGAATACCCAGCGCAATCAGGTTAAACACTATAATTTTGCGCGCCAGCAAAGACCGGTTAAATCTGAAAAACCGTTTTTTCTTGCGTGAAAGATTAACGCTGTCAGGAATGGCGAGCATTGACGGGATATTGTCTTCGGCCTTTGGCATTATGCTTCGTTATAGCGATACCCGACGCCATATAAAGTTTCGATAGAATCATACGCTGGATCAATTTTTTTGAATTTCTTACGCAGGCGCTTGATATGGCTGTCGATGGTGCGATCATCCACATAAATCTCATCTGCGTAAGCAACATCCATCAATTGATTCCGAGATTTAACCACCCCGGGCCGCACAGCCAGCGCATTCAATATGATAAATTCGGTCACGGTCAGTACCACATTCTCATCGTTCCAGGTTACTTTATGGCGTTGTTCATCCATCTGTAACGAGCCACAAATGACCAAGGGCGTATCCATATCCAGATCTTCATTTTTGACAGCAATATCGCGCCGCCGCAAAACCGCCCTAATCCTTGCTATCAGACGTCGTTGGGAAAACGGTTTACAAATATAATCATCCGCCCCCAGGCCCAACGCAACCAGTTCATCGGTTTCATCATCTTTTGAAGTCAAAAATATGACCGGCAGCTCCGATTGCTGGCGCAACCGGCGCAACAATTCAGTGCCATCCATTCGAGGCATTTTTATATCAAGAACCGCTAGGTCCGGCGGCTCATCGACAAGCGAAAAAAGCGCAGACGCACCGTCAGTAAAAGTTGTAACATCAAATCCTTCGGCCCTAAGGGCGATGGACACGGATGTCAGGATATTTCGATCATCATCTACTAAGGCAATACTAGGCATAACATCTCCCCATATTCCACTTACGGTATAATCCCGTATCTAACCTGTTAATGCAACAGCGAAAATCGTAATACAAGCCATGTGTTTTACCTGTGTCTTATTGCCTTATTTTAACTGTGGATTTCAATGCTTGGCGAGGCTAGAACAAATTATCGACAGACAATGCCGGAATTAGCCCTCCGGCCTGTTGATTTCTTGGGGACAGAGGCGCGCGTCACGGCGTGGCCTCATAATTGGAGTATCTGAATTATGGAAACTGGCACAGTCAATCCGGCGCAAAAGCTGGAGAATTCTGGCATTTCTGGACTTTCAAACATTTATTATAACCTGCCCGAAGCAGCACTGATGCAACATGCTGTGCGTCGTCTTGAAGGCGAGATTGGCATTGGTGGCGCTTTTCTGGTGTCCACCGGCAAACATACCGGTCGTTCCCCAAAAGATAAATTTGTGGTGCGCGAACCTTCTGTGGAAAATACAATATGGTGGGAAAACAACCCGCCAATGGCGATGGATGCTTTTGCAACTTTGCATGCTGACATGCTTAACCACATGAAAGGCCGTGACTATTTTGTGCAAGATCTGTTTGGCGGTGCCGACCCGACCTATCGCCTGAATGTTCGGGTTATCACCGAGCTGGCGTGGCATGGCCTGTTTATTCGTCATATGTTGCGCCGCCCTGAAATTACGGAACTGCTTGATTTTGCACCCGAATTCACCGTCATCAACTGCCCCGATTTCAAAGCAGATCCGGCGCGCCACGGTTGCCGATCCGAAACCGTGATTGCCATTTCTTTTGAACAGAAACTGGTGCTAATCGGCGGCACGTCTTATGCTGGTGAGAATAAAAAATCAGTGTTTTCGATCCTTAACTACTTGCTGCCCGATCAAAACGTTATGCCAATGCATTGCTCAGCCAACCATGCCATTGATGATCCATCCGACACCGCCGTGTTCTTTGGCCTCTCAGGCACCGGAAAAACCACGCTTTCGGCTGACCCGGACCGAATTTTAATTGGCGATGATGAACATGGCTGGTCAAATGATGGCACTTTTAATTTTGAGGGTGGTTGCTATGCCAAAACCATTAATCTGTCCGCCGAAGCAGAACCGGAAATTTACGCGACTACGTCGATGTTTGCCACCGTGGTTGAAAACATGGTCTATGACCCAATCACGCGCGAGCTTGATTTCGCTGATGACAGCCTGACACCAAACATGCGCTGCGCCTATCCGCTGGAATATATTTCCAACGCTTCTGAAAGCTCGGTCGGCGGGCTGCCAAAAAACATCATCATGCTTACCTGTGATGCCTTTGGCGTATTGCCACCAATTGCTAAACTTTCACCGGCGCAAGCGATGTATCACTTTTTGTCAGGTTTCACCGCCAAAATTCCCGGAACTGAAAAAGGCGTGACCGAACCGATCCCGACCTTTTCCACCTGTTTTGGCGCCCCCTTCATGCCACGCCGACCCGAAGTTTACGGCGCTTTATTGCGTGATAAAATCAGCCAACACGGGGTAAATTGCTGGTTGGTCAATACCGGCTGGACCGGTGGTGGCAAAGGCCATGGCGGATCACGGATGCCCATTCGGGCGACCCGCGCGTTGTTAACCGCCGCCCTAAGTGGCAGCCTGAACGGTCGTGATTTCCGTACCGATCTGAATTTTGGATTTCAGGTTCCCGAGGCTGTTAAAGGCGTGGCAAAAGTATTGCTCGACCCACGTCGCACATGGGAAGACGGTGCGGAATATGACAAACAAGCGCGTAAATTGAAACAAATGTTTGCCGACAATTTCAAACAATATGAACCTCACGTCACTGAAGATGTTTTGGCCGCGATGATAAAAGCTGAATAAAAAAGTTGGGTGGGCTTAACTGCCCAGCCAACTATCCCAAAAAGCCACGTCTCAGCAGGTTAATGCCTGCCAGAACCAGCACAATAAGCGTGACTTTGCGAAACAGTTGTTGATCAATTCTGTCTTGCACAAAAAACCCGACAAACATGCCCGCAAGCGCTGGCATGATCAAGGCCGCAGAAAACGGGATACTAACAGCGTTCAAAACACCGGAGTTTAGATGCGCAAATGTCAGCATTATTGAGCCAAGCAAAAACGAGATGCCTTGCACCCGAATTTGTTCAGCTTTTGGCGTTTCAATCGCTATTAAATACATCAAAATGGGCGGTCCCCAAACCCCTGCAAGACCGCCAAAAAAACCAGCCACAACCGCGGTGATTGCTTCAAAATAATGCCTTAGCCGCTGTTTTACCTTTGGTCGCCAGCCGATTATTTGCAGAGCGCCAAAAAATGTAATGCCACCGCCAAGGGTTAAATAAAGAAAGGATTCCGGCACAGATGTCACAAGTTTTGCAGAATAATATATCACGACAAGCAACAAAACATTAAGCCGCCAGAACTTCTTAAAGCTCGCCACCGCCTCACCCAGCCCGTTGCGGGCAGATTGCCAGAAATTGGTCACTAAACTCGGCAAAATCATTGCGGCAATGGCGATTTCAACCGACACTACTGTGCCAATGCCGCTAACCACAATCATCGGCAACGCAAAACCGATCGCGCCTTTGATAAACCCCGCCAGACCCATCACCAAAAATGAGACAACGATTGCCCAGACGCCGAATTCAGCCGAAATCGTAGAAAATGCTTCCATATGGCGGTATTTGGCACCACAAGAGAAATATCGCAATACTAATTTTATTCCAACTTTACGGCAAAATTGGTATTTTTATTGCGCGATGGAATTGACGGCCCAGTTGGATTCTCGTATGCTTCGCACATGCAGCATTTTCATTGCCGCGCCAAAGCGAAAGCCTGAAACGTGACCAGCCCAACCCTCGTTCCTTCCCTGCTGACTTTATGCGAAGAATCCCTAAGCGAAATCAGAACCCTGTATCAAAGAGCTAAAAATTCAATCAAACCCAAAGTTACTGTAGCAAATAAACTTTCAGTGGAAAAACTGGAACAATACCAATTTGAAACCCATGGCCTTGCGTGGCTTGCGACTTATGTGGAAAGCCTGCAACAAATGTTGAAATGGGCGCAAAATCTTGAAAAACATAGTAAATTTAGTGAAATTGATCAGTTAATTTTGCAAATTTCTTTTGGTGAATATCTTAATCAAATCACTGGTGGCATCCCGATGTCCCAGACCGAATTCATTCGGATTTCCGACATATTGAATACGCCGATTTGCATAAATTCAACTTTGTGCCAATCTGCCAACACCGATGCGGCCCGCAAACGGCTGGTTGAGTTAATGATCGAACAGCAAGGCAACACTAGTTTTGGGAACCCGGGTCTTGATGATGAATATGACATGATCCGCGATCAGTTTCGCAGATTTAGCGACGACAAAGTCTCCCCAAACGCCCAAGAATGGCATCTAAAAGACCAGCTGATCCCGATAGAAATCATTGACGAAATGGCTGAGCTGGGGGTTTTTGGCCTGACCATACCCGAAGAATACGGCGGTTTTGGCATGAGCAAAACCGCAATGTGTGTGGTCACCGAAGAGCTGGCGCGCGGCTATATCGGAGTTGGGTCACTTGGCACCCGGTCCGAAATTGCAGCGGAATTGATACTTTGTGGCGGCACCGAAGCACAAAAAAAACAATGGCTTCCGGGGATTGCCACCGCGCAAATATTGCCCACAGCTGTGTTTACAGAACCCAATACCGGCTCCGATCTCGGCAGCCTAGCGACACGCGCAGTAAAAGAAGGCGACAATTTTGTGATCACAGGCAATAAAACCTGGATCACCCACGCGGCACGCTCTGATATGATGATAATTTTGGCGCGCACCGATCCAAAATCCAACAATTACAAAGGCCTGTCGATGCTGCTTGGTAAAAAAACGCGCGGCACAGATGAAAACCCGTTCCCTGCCAAAGGCATCAGCGGCGGCGAAATAGAGGTTTTGGGCTATCGCGGAATGAAAGAATATGAGCTTGCGTTTGACGGTTTTCCAGTGCCTTGTGAAAACCTGCTTGGTGAAATCGAAGGCCAAGGCTTTAAGCAATTGATGCAAACCTTTGAATCCGCAAGAATTCAAACTGCCGCACGAGCAATCGGCGTGGCCCAGTGCGCCATGGATTTGGCATTAAAATATGCACAGGATCGGCATCAGTTTGGTAAAGCATTGGTCAATTTCCCGCGGGTCTATAGCAAGCTGGCTATGATGGCGGTTGAAATCACGGTTGCTCGCCAATTAACCTATTTTGCAGCACGGCAGAAAGACCAAAATGCCCGCTGCGATCTCGAAGCGGGCATGGCCAAGTTATTGGCGGCCCGTATTGCTTGGGCAAGTGCTGATAACGCTGTGCAAATCCATGGCGGCAACGGATTTGCAATGGAGTATCCGGTTTCACGAGTGCTTTGTGATGCCAGAATCTTGAATATATTTGAGGGTGCCGCCGAAATTCAGGCAAATGTTATCGCGCGCAGATTATTGGCCTGATCGTTTTGCAATTACAGCAATAAATCGCTCGCGTGCCTGAGGCATGTCTTTACGCTCATTGCTGGCTGAAATGCCCGAATTTAGAAAGAATCCAGATAATTTCAACCCTTGTGTAATCTGGCCTTCCGACGGGGTTGGATGATCAGGATCAATCAAAAAAGCAGGCAATTTCAACAACTTGTGTTCCCAACCAACCGCAGCCGCGCTGCTGACTGCCCGGCCGGTTTTGGGCGAAACATAAGTCAGATTATCATTGCCACCCGTCACGGCGCAAGCGCCTAGATCAAGCCCATATCCCAATTCGTTTAACATCGACAATTCCCAACGAACATAATTCGCCAGCCATGGCCCATCCACCTGAAGACCGTCCATCAAGGCCATAATCTGGCTATATATTCTAGCCTGAGGCTCTCGTTCAGGAAGACAGACCAAAACTAACGCTGCAATGGAAGCAAAAGCAGCAATTTCTGCCCTGCCAGCCATAATTTGTGATACTCTGGAAAATTTTGGTTCAACGGTGAACGACCCTATATGGTCCGCAAGCCTTGCTCGCCATGTCAGCGCCAATTGCGCGCCCGGTTGCAACAAAGAAGCAGATTTTCGCGCGCCGCCGCCGCGAACAACCCCGGCGTGACGGCCGTGATTCTTGGTCAATACCTCAACAATAGCAGAGCCTTCGCCATGCTTGCGCACCGACAATAACATCCCTTCGTCTGTCCATTCCATAAACGCAGGTTAACCGCTGAAACCCGGCTCGTCGAGCAGGGTTCTGCCCAATTTGTCCTCGACTTCCAGCACCCAAATATCGGGATCAAACCCCTTTTGGCGTTGAATTGTTTCCTCTATCATATGTTCTGGACCTTCCGCCAAAACCATCCATCCTTGCGCTCCACTTGGATCAAGGCTCCGATGAAAAAGTTTGGCTTGGCCATCTAACGAATTTGCTTTCACCAGAACCACACCCGCATCCGGATCACCCCGTTTAGTAACAAAAACAGGAATGTCGTTTAGCTGTAATTGCCGTAAATACGCTGCCACCCAAAAGCCAGATTTAAGACGGCCTGCCATCAGGTTAGCGCGAACCGTCGCGAAAATTCAAACCCATTTCCGAATAACGCTCAGGTTCTTCCAGCCAATTTGGGCGCACTTTTATTTGTAAAAACAAGTGCACTTTTTGGCCCAGAAATTCAGACATTTCTTGCCGTGCTGCCATCGAAACCGCTTTAATTGTTTCACCTTTTGGCCCTAAAATAATGCCCTTATGCCCATCCCGCGCGACATAAATATACTGGTCAACCCGCACCGATCCGTCTTTGCGCTCAACCCAGCTATCGGTTTCGACGGTCAATTGGTAAGGCAATTCCTGATGCAATCGCAACGTCAGTTTTTCCCGAGTAATTTCTGACGCAATCATCCGCAACGGCACATCAGCAATCTGGTCTTCGGGGTATAACCACGGGCCAGGCTTCATTTCACTGGCCAGCCATTTGCGTAAATCACCCACCCCATGGCCTTTTTCGGCAGAAATCATAAACGTCGCAGCAAATTTATACCGTTCATTTAGCTCCGATGATAATTTCAGCAGCGAATCTGCTTTTACTCGATCAATTTTGTTTAACGCTAAAGCAATTTTTTTGCCGCTTTTGATATGATCGTTTAATCCATCGATAATTGCTGCAACACCTTCGGTCAGGCCGCGATGTGCCTCAATTAGCAGGACCACAACATCTGCATCCGCAGCCCCGCTCCATGCCGCGGCAACCATGGCGCGGTCTAGTCGGCGGCGTGGCCTGAACAACCCCGGAGTGTCGACAAAGACCAACTGGCTGTTGCCTTCAAGCGCAATGCCGCGAATGCGCGACCGTGTGGTTTGCACTTTGTGCGTCACAATTGAAACTTTTGCACCAACCATTTGGTTCAACAGCGTTGATTTACCAGCATTTGGTTCACCAATCAGGGCGACAAATCCGCATGATGTATCCGACATTTATTTCTCCAGCATATTAAAAAGCGCTTGGGCCGCCAGCACCTGAGCAGATTTTTTGGAATTGGCCTCAGCGCGCGCACGGATACCGGTGGACAACCCAGCCTCGATCACAAAAACCGGATTATGATCCGGCCCTTTGCGTGAAATTTCAACATAGGTTGGCGGCTGAAGGCCGCGCCCCTGCGCCCATTCTTGAAGCGCCGATTTCGGGTCAAAACTAAATGCATCCACTTGTGAAATCCGTTGGCCCCAAAACCGCAACACAGCCGCGCGCGCCACTTCAAACCCTGCATCAAGATAAATCGCGGCGATGATCGCCTCCATCGCATCGCCCAACAACGCCATCTTGCGCCGCCCGCCCGATTGCATTTCTGAACGGCCCATGCGTAACGCATCGCCGATTTGCAATTCCACCGCTATTTCGGCACAGGTTTCCTTGCGGACAAGGGCGTTTAAGCGCGGCGCAAGCCGTCCTTCATTTGCTTCTGGGTCATCGAGAAAAAGCGCTTCAGCAATGACGAGGCCCAAAATCCGGTCGCCCAGAAACTCCAACCTTTGGTTGTCAGATTTCTGGGTAGTGGTCAGGGATGCATGGGTAAGCGCTTGATTTAAAAGCGATATATCTGCAAATTGGTGCCCTAGGCGTTGCTCCAAACCTGATGTTTCTGTTTTATTGTTCAATTGATAGCCTTGAAATACCGATCGCTGCGCCAAGTCCAGAATGCTATGATCATGTTGCCCGCAGACGAGAACATGACCCGGTCAGCCCGCCCGATAATGTTTTCGCGCGGCACAAAACCAACCCCCGGTTGCCCGGCGCGATTTGGCACATATCGGCTATCAACGGAATTATCACGGTTATCACCCATAAAGAAAAAGTGGCCTTCGGGCACGACAAATTCGCGGGTATTGTCTGCGCCGGTCGCCCGAATATCCAATACGGAATAACTGGTTCCATTGGGCAAAGTTTCGGTAAACCGGTTTTTTTCGCATGTCTGACCAACGGCGGCGTTATTAGAACAATTCGGGTCACCTCTTTGCGACCCTTGCGGTTCACGAAGTTCGGTAAAAATTCCGTCGGCCACGGTCTCAACCGCTGCACCGTTAATATACAAAATCGACTCAATCATTTGAATGCGATCACCCGGCAATCCAATCACGCGTTTGATAAAATCAGCCCCGTGAACCGGATGTTTAAAAACCACAACATCACCGCGCTCTGGGTCTGAACCAAATAACCGGTTTTCTTTTCCTTTAGCAAATCCACAAAAATCGGTGCCAAACATGGTTGGACAAGACGCATAGGAATACCCGTAGGCAAATTTGTTTACGAACAGGAAATCGCCAATTAACAAAGTAGATTTCATGGAACCAGACGGGATCCAGAACGGCTGAAACAGCAATGTGCGAATTAGTCCGGCGATCAACAACGCATAGACAACGGTTTTGATGGTATCGAGAACGGGTCCGTCTTTTTTCTTGGTTTTCTTGGCCATAATTGCAATATTTTCTGATAGGTTAGAGGTTAGGGTGCTATGTGGCGTGGCAACCGCCATGTGTCAAGGCTAACGCTTAATCCGGCAGGGCCTCGATCACCACAAAAGCTTGCGCCCAAGGGTGATCATCGGTCAGCGTCACGAAAATATGGGCTGTATGGCCTTTTGGTGTCAGCTTTGCCAATCGCTCAGCAGCGCCGCCGGTTACGTGCATTGTGGGCTGTCCGGTTTTCAGGTTTCGCACGGTCATTTCGCGCCATGCGATGCCCATTCTTAACCCTGTCCCCAAAGCCTTTGAGCAGGCTTCTTTTGCCGCCCATCTTTTGGCATAGGTTTCAGCGGTTTTCATCCGCCTTTCAGCGGTTTTTTGTTCAATTTCAGAAAATACTCTTTGCACGAATCGATCACCGAACCGTTCCAGCGTGGCCGATATTCGCTCTATGTTTGCAAGATCCGAACCTATGCCGATAATCACGCGACAGTCACCCCGATGGCTTCACGCCGCGCGTCATCCATTAATCCACGCATACGGCGGATGGCTGAATCCAGCCCTGAAAAAATCGCTTCGCCTATCAAAAAATGGCCGATGTTCAATTCCATAATTTCAGGCAGAGCCGCAATCGGTTTGACCGTGTCATAGGTTATGCCGTGGCCGGCATGCACCTCCAGCCCCATTTCATGGGCCAGTCGTGCCATGGATTTCAACTTTTCATACTCCGCATCTCGTTTGGCAAAATCGCCTTCGTGATGGGCGTCACAATATGGGCCGACATGCAATTCAACCACTGGTGCGCCGATGCGCGCCGCAGATTCGATTTGGCGTTGATCACTGGCCAGAAAAATTGAAACCCGACAGCCTGCTTCGCGCAGCGGCGCAATAAAATCGGCGATCCGGTTTTCATCGCGCGCTAGATCAAGCCCGCCTTCGGTGGTCAGTTCTTCTCGCTTTTCGGGCACAATACAAACCGCATGTGGGGTATGGCGCAAAGCTATTTTTTGCATTTCATCCGTGGCAGCCATTTCAAAGTTTAACGGTAAACCAATATTTGCCATCAAAGCATCAATATCGGAATCGGTGATATGGCGCCGGTCCTCGCGCAGGTGTGCAGTAATGCCATCCGCGCCGGCGGCTTGGGCCAGCAACGCCGCCCGCGTCGGATCAGGATAGGTGCTGCCGCGTGCGTTTCGCACCGTGGCAACATGGTCAATATTTAACCCAAGTCGCAAATATCCAAGTGGTTGCGAAGCTAAAAGAGCCATTTCGATTCTCCCTAAAAAGTATAATTCCGCAGTAACGCAATTTAAGTGGCTTGTCAGCCCTCTGCACGGTCAGTTGCAGCCTGTTTGCGGATTTTGGCCATAAGTTTCTTGCGTCGGTGGCCCTGATAGACCTTAATCATCGGCCGCGCCAGGACATACGTTGCCAAACCAAAAAGTGGCCCCATAAGGATACCACCCAACAAATAGGGCCAGAAAATTTCGTTCCAGAAACCTGCCATTCGCTCAATTTCGCTGGAGCCAAAGCCAAACCAGCTTTTGGCAGTGGATTTTAGGCCCTGCAACGCCTGATAAAAACTTTCATGGACATTTGCAGCCGTCAGGGGTTCGCCTTCAGCACCTGTTAACCATCGCCCCACCCCAAAAGACAGGCCGACAATAAACGGAAATGTCAGCGGATTACCAAAAAACGTGCCCAAAAAACCAGCCAAACCGTTAGCGCGAACAAGCCGGGCAAGGACAACGCCGAATATCATATGCAGGCCAAAAAAAGGCGTGAACGAAACAACCACACCAATCGAAAGCCCAAGCGCAATACGATGCGGTGAATCTGGTAACCGCTTAATGCGAAGCCCAACATATTTTACTGCGCGCAACCATCCGGTGCGCGGCAAAACAAATTCCCGCAGCCTTTGGGTAAATGGAAGCTGATCACGCCGCTTAAATACCATTGGTCTCAGATCCGATCCAGTTGATTGATCTGTAAAATCACATACTTCAATTGCCCGCACCTTTGTCATTAGCGAGGCTTGGGTTCCGGTAACGTTTGACCTCGGCAATATCCGAATCCGCTTCGATGGCGGTTTGAATATTGGTCAAGTGTTCAATGTCCCGCACCATGATTTCTAACTGCATTCGGTAAAAATCTGGTTTCCGGTCGGTAAAATCTATATTAACAATATTGGCATGATGTTCGCCGATCAATGTGCATATCCGCCCCAATACGCCCGCATCATTGGCCATGGTAACCAACAGCCGCGCATTGTGGATGGCGCGGCCAGATTCCGAGGACCAGCGCAGGTCAATCCACTTATCAGGGTCGTTTTCATATTCTTCCAGCGCTGCGCATTCAATGGAATGGATCACAACGCCGCGCCCGCGTACCGCAATGCCGACAATGCGTTCCCCCGGAACCGGCCCACAACACAGTGCCGGAGCCGCGCTTTGATCAGGTTGAAGCCCGATCACCCGGTCATCATCATCTGACGCAATTGGCGGCACGGTTTCGCGCACCAGCTCGGGGTAAAGCGCGCGCAGAACCTCTTGACCAGTGATCTCAGCAGCCCCCAGACGGGCCAGCAATTCATCGGCTGATGCATATTGCATGGTTTTGGCCGCAGTTCGCAATGCTTTGTCGGTGGCTTTTTTGTTGATCCGTTCTAGTGAAACCCGGGCGATTTCGCGGCCCAGCCGAATATGCGCCTCTCGGTTTTCTTCGCGCAAATACTTGCGAATCGCAGATTTCGCCCGTCCGGTAACAACCATTTCTTCCCAAGTTGCCTGCGGGCGCTGACCCTCTGCGCTGATCACCTCAACCGACTGACCATTACGAAGCTGCGTCCAAAGCGGCACCCGTTGGCCATCCACCTTGGCCCCAACGCAACTGTCGCCCAGCGCGGTGTGGATCGCATAGGCAAAATCAATCGGAGTAGCCCCGCGCGGTAATTTAATCACCTCGCCTTTAGTGGTAAAACAAAACACCTGATCGTTAAACATATCAAGCTTAACATGTTCCAGAAATTCATCGGGGTTCTCAGAGGCCTCAAACCGTTCCGCCAAACTGCGCAGCCAGCTAAACGGGTCCACCGTAAAGCGGTTTTCAACCCGCTGCCCATCGCGATAAGACCAATGCGCGGCAATGCCGGATTCCGCCACCTGATGCATTTCCTCGGTGCGAATCTGGATTTCAACCCGTTTGGCATTGCGCCCCGACACGGTGGTTTGAATGGAGCGGTATCCATTTGATTTGGGCTGCGAAATATAATCCTTGAATCGCCCCGGCACCGCCGCCCAGCGTTGATGCACAGCACCAAGCGCCACATAAGCATCCTGAACGCTGTCCGTGATAATTCGGAACCCGTAAATATCGGATAGACGGTTAAAGCCTTCCTTGTTTTCCTGCATTTTGCGCCAGATCGAATAGGGCCGTTTTTCGCGGCCTTTAACCCGCGCATCAACCCCCGCAGTATCCAGCGCCTTGCGAATATCTTCGGTAATTTGCGGTATAAGATCACCGGTTTCATTTCGCAGATTAATAAACCGGCGCATGATAGATTTACGCGCATCCGGATTAAGCACACTAAAACACAGGTCTTCCAGTTCTTCGCGCATATATTGCATGCCCATACGGCCTGCCAGTGGCGCATAAATTTCCATGGTTTCATGGGCTTTTTGCTGTTGTTTCTCGGGGTCCATCGCTTTGATGGTGCGCATATTGTGCAATCTGTCTGCCAGTTTAACCAACAACACCCGCAGGTCTTTGGACATCGCCAACAGCAATTTACGAAAATTCTCGGCCTGTTTGGTTTCAACGCTGGAAAGTTCCAGATTGGTCAGTTTGGTGACCCCGTCAACCAGTTCAGCGATTTCGGGGGTGAACAGCATGGCCAGCTCTTTATAGGTGGCTTTGGTGTCCTCAATGGTGTCATGCAAAAGCGCAGTGATGATGGTGGCATCATCCAGCTTGACCTCGGTTAATAAAGCGGCAACCGCAACCGGATGGCTGAAATAAGCTTCGCCGGAATGACGGGTCTGCCCTTCATGGGCCACTTTGCCAAATTCATAGGCGCGCCGGATCATTTCTGCATCACAAACAGGATTATAGGCTTCAACCAGACCGATCAGTTCTTCGACTTCGATCATGATGCCTCCAGACTAGCCGGCGCTTTGGGCTTCCATCAAGGCGCGCAGCATTTTTTCTTCGGACATATCGTCCTCTGGCACGTCAACAGTTTCTTTTTCCATCAGCAATGGCAATGTGTCTTCCTCTGGCTCATCAACCTCGTTCTGGCTTTGCAATGCTTCAATAGCTGATTCGCGGATCGCGGTGGCGGTCAGGGTTTCCTCAGCAATTTCGCGCAAGGCAACAACCGGATTTTTATCATTGTCCCGGTCTACAGTTATTTCTGCACCCGCAGCCAGCTGGCGTGCACGATGGGCGGCCATAATCACCAGATCAAAATGATTGGGAATTTTGTCAATGCAGTCTTCAACAGTTACGCGTGCCATGCGGATTGCTCCAATTGTGATCCTGAGAAAGCCGTTATGTAATGCGATTGGGCTTGAAACGCAAGGGCGCAGCTTGCTAATGCCCAGATATTTTTTGGACAGTAGCGATCATCGGTTTTGGCAAATTCGCCAGCATTTCCGCAACCGTTTTGCCCAGCACCGGATGCCGCCACTCGGGCGCTACATCCCTAAATGGCAGCAACACAAACGCGCGGTCCTGCAATCGCGGATGCGGCAGGATTAATTGTGCAGGTGTTGCAGTTTTTTGCATGGCCAGCGACAGTTCAAACCAATGTCTAAACCCGGCCAAATCCGGTGAGACATTATCTTCAAAAGCCAACAGATCTAGGTCACAGACCCGCGACCCCCATCGCACTGATCGGGTGCGGCCGGTTACGGCCTCGATTCGGTGTAATGCTGCCAGAACCTCCGGCGCGTCCAATTGTGTCCTGATCTCAACAACGCCGTTGACATAATCCGGCCCTGCGCCCGCCGGAAACGCGGCGCTGCCATACCAATGGCTTTGTCGCACAACTGAAAGCGATTCAGCCTCAAACAACTTAAGCGATTGGTTTAACGTAACCATTGGCATTCCAGCATCACTGGAAAGGTTAGAACCCAGTGCTACAAAGCACCGCAAGGGATTTATCTGGGTTCTGCGGGGTTGTAACTGTGCCATAAAACTATATTTTTACTGCTTTCACGCTGACTGCGTTCCGGGACATTACTGGTCGGAAGCCGCACAAGCAATTTCTATCAATTAAGGTGGAGAATAAATGTTTTACAGAGACGAACGGCTAGCGCTGTTCATTGACGGGTCTAATCTCTATGCAGCCGCCAAGGCATTAGGGTTTGATATCGACTATAAACTGCTACGCACGGAATTCATGCGTCGCGGAAAATTGTTAAGGGCGTTTTACTATACCGCCCTTTTGGAGAACGAAGAATATTCCCCCATTCGGCCCTTGGTCGATTGGTTGAATTACAACGGTTATAATATGGTGACCAAACCAGCCAAGGAATTTACCGATTCCATGGGCCGGCGGAAAATCAAAGGCAATATGGACATCGAACTCACCGTTGATGCCATGGAACTGGCCCCACATGTGGATCACATCGTGATTTTCTCAGGCGATGGTGATTTCCGGCCGATGGTTGAATCTGTGCAGCGCCAAGGCGTGCGGGTTTCGGTTGTGTCTACCATTCGGTCCAACCCGCCAATGATAGCAGATGAGTTGCGCCGCCAATGTGATAATTTCATCGAGCTAGATGAGCTGAAAGACGTGATCGGCAGGCCACCGCGCCCTGACATGCAAGACAGCTATGGTGAGTTGGAAGAATCGTAACAGTTTGGCTGGTGGATATTCCGCTGGCCATGCGTTAAGCCCAACGGGATTGTTCGGAGCATTTGAATGAACCCACCGCTGACCCTTTATCTGGCTGCCCCGCGCGGGTTTTGCGCGGGCGTTGATCGTGCCATCAAGGTTGTTGAACTCGCCATTGAAAAATGGGGTGCGCCGGTCTATGTGCGCCACGAAATTGTGCATAACAAATTTGTGGTTGATGGCCTGCGCCAAAAAGGTGCTATTTTTGTCGAAACCCTAAAAGATTGCCCCGATGACCGTCCGGTGATTTTTTCGGCGCATGGCGTGCCAAAATCGGTTCCCGCGCGCGCTATTGAGCGGAATATGCTATTTGTTGATGCGACATGTCCGCTGGTCTCAAAAGTCCATATTGAGGCCGAACGTCACTTTGAAAACGGTCTGCAAATGGTGATGATCGGGCATAAAGGCCACCCTGAAACCATCGGCACTATGGGCCAATTGCCTGATGGCGTAGTGATTTTGGTGGAAACCGTTGGTGATGTGGCAAAGATCACACCCACTGACCCCGAAAAACTGGCCTTTATCACCCAAACCACCCTAAGCGTTGATGATTGTGCTGAAATTATTACTGCCTTGCGCGCGCGTTTTCCAGCCATCATCGGCCCCCACAAAGAAGACATATGTTATGCGACCACCAACCGTCAGGCATCGGTGCGGGCCATTGCCCCGAAAATCGACGCGCTGCTGGTAATTGGTGCGCCAAATTCGTCAAATTCGCGCCGTTTGGTAGAGGTCGGAAAAACTGCTGGCTGTGCGTATTCCCAACTGGTTCAACGTTCAACCGATATTGACTGGCGCAGCCTTAAAGGCATTAAATCTGTTGGAATAACCGCCGGTGCTTCTGCCCCAGAAATTCTGGTTAACGAGGTCGTTGATGCTTTTTGCCAGCGATTTGACACCACCATTGAAATTGTCGAAACCGCGCAGGAAAATATTTCTTTCAAAATTCCCAAAATCCTGCGAGACCCCCGTTAATGCCCAACACCCATGAACTAATCGCCTATACCGATGGTGCCTGTTCCGGCAATCCCGGCCCCGGCGGCTGGGGTGCCTTGCTGATCGCCCGTGAAAACGGCGTGATTCTGAAACAAAAAGAAATCTTTGGCGGCGAGGCTGACACCACCAATAACCGCATGGAATTATTGGCCGCAATCAATGCCCTTGATGCCATGAAAAAACCATCCACCATGACGGTGATCACCGACAGCGCTTATGTCAAAGATGGCATCACCAAATGGATCAAGGGCTGGAAACGCAACGGCTGGAAAAACAGCCAGAAAAAGCCAGTTAAAAACGAAGACCTGTGGAAATTACTGGAAATTGCCGCCGCGCGTCACGATGTGACATGGCAATGGATCAAAGGCCATGCAGGCCACGCGGGCAATGAGCGCGCCGATGAATTGGCGCGGCGCGGCATGGAACCGTTTAAGCCCTAAGCCAGAATATCGCCTTTTTTCACCGCAAAACCACGCAGAAAATCCGGCCCGTCCATGGGGCCTTTTCCCGCCCGTTGCAGCCGCGTTAACCGCAAGGCCCCCTGCCCGCAAGCAACGGTGATTTTATCATCCAGCACCACACCCGCCGCGCCGGAACCATCCGCGATTTCACAATTCAACAACTTAACCCGCTCACCAGAAATTTCACACCACGCGCCCGGAAAAGGCGAAAGCCCGCGAACCTGACGGCTAATTTGCATGGCACTTTGCTGCCAATCCACCCGCGCCTCGGATTTGTCAATTTTGCGCGCATATGTCATGCCAATTTCCGACTGTGGCTCGGGTTTCAACTGCCCCAAATCGCGAAGCGTTTCCACCACCAGCCGCCCGCCCATATCGGCCAATTCATCATGCAACATACCCGTGGTTGCCTGATCGGAAATCTCGATAGAATCCCGCATCAAAACCGGCCCCGTATCCAGCCCTGCCTCCATTTGCATGATACACACGCCGGTTTCAGCATCCCCCGCCATAATCGCGCGGTGAATAGGCGCAGCCCCCCGCCAGCGTGGCAACAAAGACGCATGGATATTCAAACAGCCCAATTTTGGCGCATCCAGAATGACCTGCGGCAGGATCAACCCATAAGCAACCACCACAGCAATATCGGCGTTCAGTGCGCCAAAGGCCTGAATATCCGCATCATTCTTGAAATTCAGCGGCGTTCGCACCTCCAGCCCCAACGCCTCAGCCCGTTGATGCACCGGCCCCGGCCGCAGCTTTTTGCCCCGCCCCGCAGGCCGTGGCGGTTGCGAATAAACCGCCACAATTTCATGGCCAGCCGCGATCAAAGCATCCAGCGCCGATACGGAAAAATCGGGGCTTCCCATAAAAATAACCCGCATCAGCGCCTCCGCATATTTTTGCTGTGTTTGGCCAACAGCATTTTACGTTTCACGGGGCTAAGATGATCAACAAACAGTTTGCCGTTCAAATGATCGACCTGATGCTGCACCGAGGTCGCCCATAAGCCCACAAAATCCCGCTCCTGACTTTCCCCGTTTTCATCCAGAAACCGCAGCGTTATGGCGCGAGGCCGCTTTACCATCGCCCAAAGATTGGGAATATTGGGGCTGCCTTCTTCGTGTTCGCGCAGCGTGGCCGAAACATGCAATATTTCAGGGTTGGCCATACGCAAAGGCTGATCGCGTGATTCCGACCCGTCCACCACAATAAGGCGCAACATTTCACCAATTTGTGGCGCAGCCAGCCCGACACCGGGCATGTCATACATAGCTTTCAGCATTTCATCCCAGACATCGCGCACATGATCATCAACCGTTTCAACCGCCGCGCAAACCGTGCGCAGCCGTTTATCGGGATATGCCAAAAACCCGCGGCTCATGTATCCCGCGCAAGTTCTTTTTTCAGCTTTTTCATCTTTTTGGTAATCATGCCGCGCTTTATGGCTGACAGATAATCAATGAATAATTTCCCGTCCAGATGGTCCAGTTCGTGCTGCACACAAGTCGCGCCAAGGCCTTCAAATTCTTCCTCTACCTCAACCCCGTCGATATTTTGATAGACCATGCGCACCCGTTCCGACCGGGTGACATCCTCGTAAATATCGGGAATGGACAGGCAGCCTTCTTCATGGGTGTTCAGCTCTTCAGACAGCCAGCTAAAGCGCGGATTAAACAAAACCCTTGGGTCGGGTTCGGATTCTTTTGCAGAAAAATCCATTACAAAAAGCCGCAAAACCTTGCCAACTTGTGGTGCCGCAAGCCCCACCCCCGGTGCGTCATACATGGTTTCCAGCATGTCATCGGCCAGTTTGCGCAGCCCCGCATCAATATCCCCCACAGGTTCGCACGCCTTTTTCAGACGCGGATCAGGATGCAAAAGTATTTTTCTAAGGCTCATGCGGCTCATTTAATGCAAGGTTTGAAATGACACAAGTGCCACAATTTCCGCTTGCGCCCAAAGCCTATTCAGATAGCGTGGCAAAAATTGACCGGGGAGCCGAATATGGCCATAGATTTTGACGAAATTATTGACCGCCGCAACAGCCATAGCAATAAATGGGATGATATGGAGCAGGTCTACGGCGTTTCCCCCGATGACGGCTTGGCAATGTGGGTTGCAGACACAGATTTTAAGCCACCCAGCGCCGTGAATGAAGCCGTGGCAAATCTGGCGGCGCACGGGGTTCACGGCTATTATGATAAGCCGGATTCGTTTAACAAGGCCGTGATCCGCTGGATGCAACGCCACCATAACTGGCTGGTTAAACCCGAAGAAATCACACCGGTGCATGGTCTTGGCGCAGCGATTGCTCTTTGTGTTCAAGCATTTACAGAAAAATCCGACAGCGTCATAATCTTCACGCCGGTTTATCATTCCTTTGCAAGATATATTAAAGCCAATCAACGAACCGTTGTTGAAAGCGAAATGATCAATACGGGCGGGCGGTATACGCTTGACTTGGACGCCTTGCAATCTTCGCTTTCAGGCCAAGAGAAAATGATGATTTTTTGTTCCCCGCATAATCCCGGCGGACGGGTTTGGGATGTTAAAGAACTGCAAAATGTTGCCGATTTTTGTATCCGTAACGATCTTGTGCTGGTTTCCGACGAAATTCATCATGACATTGTTTATGCTGGCCATAAACACACCCCGATGCCGATTGCCGCAGCAAATATTTCTAATCGTTTGGCCATGCTGGTTGCGCCTTCCAAAACTTTTAACCTTGCGGGCGGTGTCACCGGATGTGTGGTTATTTCAGACCTCGATTTAAGCAACCGTTTTAGATCTGCGTCATCCGCCAATAGCTATACAAAAAACCGCTATGGCATGACAATGGCCGAAACCGCGTATAATAATGGCAGCGAGTATGTCACAGCATTGGTTGAGTATCTGGCAGAAAACCACCGTATTTTTGACAATGCAATCAATAAAATCCCCGGGGTTCGCTCCATGAAACTGGAATCTACCTTTCTTGCATGGGTTGATTTCTCCGGCACTGGTATGCCCATGGACGAGATACAAAACCGTGTCGAAAAACAAGCCAAAATCGCCGCGAATCACGGAGGTTCATTTGGCAAAGGTGGCGAAAACTTTCTCAGATTTAACCTTGGATGCCGTCGAGAAATGGTAATTGACGCCATTGAACGATTGGAAAAAGCCTTCCAAGACTTACAATAAATCAACTTTTTCAAGCAATTATTGCTAATTTTTAGCACAAAATCAATTTGGAGGCCAAATGAACAACAACACTCAATCCTCCAACTGGTTAAATCGAAATTCACCGCCCCATATTTTCACATTGGTAGCAATTGCCGGAATTGCTGCCCTGAATATGAATATATTTTTGCCATCCCTGCCCAGCATGGCCACATTTTATGATGCAGAATTTGCAGTGGTTCAGCTTGCGATCTCGGCTTATCTTGGTGTCACAGCGCTATTGCAACTTATCATTGGTCCGCTCTCTGACAGATTTGGCCGTCGTCCAGTTATTTTGGGTGGCATGGGTATATTTATCGTCGCGACCATTGGTTGCATTCTGGCCCCGACCGTCGAAATTTTTCTAGCTTTTCGAATGTTGCAAGCGACCATCGCGGTGGGCATGGTGCTTTCGCGCGCTATCGTTCGCGATATGGTGCCGCCAAATCAAGCCGCCAGCATGATTGGCTATGTCACCATGGGCATGTCTTTGGTGCCAATGTTCGGGCCGATGATTGGCGGGTTTCTGGACGCGGCATTTGGCTGGCAGGCCAGTTTTACTATGGTTCTTATGCTTGGCATCATTGTTATGGTGTTAACATGGTTTGACCTTGGCGAAACCAACCAACATAAAAGCGCCAGTTTTGCAGCCCAGTTTCGCGCCTATCCTGAATTAATCCGGTCTCGTCGCTTTTGGGGATATTCCGCCACGGCCGCTTTTGCTGCGGGTGCATTTTTTGCCTTTCTGGGTGGCGCATCATTTATCTCAACCCAAGCACTTGGGCTAAACGCCCAACAGCTTGGCATGTTTTTTGGTATTGTTTCGCTTGGGTATATGCTCGGAAATTTTATTTCCGGTCGCTATTCAGAAAAATTTGGCATCAACCTGATGATGCTTTTTGGCAGCTCCGTTTGTGTGCTGGGAACGCTGATCATTTTTATCCTGTTTGCCAGCGGCTTATACCACCCGATGTCTTTGTTTGGCCCGATGTTTATTGTTGGGCTTGGCAATGGCATGACCCTACCCAATGCCAATGCCGGTATGGTTTCTGTGCGCCCGCAACTCGCGGGCAGTGCCTCGGGCCTTGGCGGCACCTTAACCATCGGCGGTGGCGCAGTAGTTTCGGCACTGACCGGCGCGATGTTAAGCCCCGAGCAACCGGTTTTTCCATTGGTAATCACAATGTTTGTGGTGTCCTGCCTTGCGGTTCTTTCAGCGCTATACGTGTTAAATATTGCCCGAACCGCCGGAGAATTAAGCAGCGAAGAAATTGAATAGTTCGCAGTTGCAGCATTTTTCTGTTGACAGCTTCGCGCAATATTGTGATTGATCACGCTGGCATTTCGCAACATAATTTCGCAAGGAACCCAGATGAGCTTTTTGATTCAGCCCGACAGCCCCGCGCAACCCAACCGCTGCCAGCTTTTTGGTCCCGGCTCCCGGCCTGAGATATTTGAAAAAATGGCTGCCAGCAAAGCTGATGTCATTAACCTTGATCTCGAAGACAGCGTCAGCCCCGCTGACAAACCCCAAGCTCGTCAAAATGCTATCGACGCAATCAATAACATTGACTGGGGAACCAAAACCCTTTCGGTTCGCATCAATGGGCTGGACAGCGAATTTTGGTATCGCGATGTGGTCGATCTGCTAGAAAAATCCGGTAACCGGATTGACCAAATCATGATTCCAAAGGCAGGCAATGCCAAGGATATTTATGCGGTTGACGCTCTGGTTTCCTCAATTGAAACGGCAATGGGGCGGAAAAAACCGATCAATTTTGAAGTCATCATTGAAACCGCCGCCGGTCTCGCCCATGTCGAAGAAATTGCGGCCGCCAGCCCGCGCATGCGCGCCATGAGCCTCGGCGCCGCTGATTATGCTGCCTCCATGGGCATGCAAACCACCGGCATTGGCGGCACTCAGGAAAATTATTATATGCTGGGCGCAGACGGCAACCATCAGCTTGCTGACCCATGGCACGCGCCGGTTGTGGCGATTGTCGCCGCTTGCCGCACCCATGGTTTGTTACCAGTTGACGGGCCGTTTGGCGATTTTTCCGACGATGCCGGCTTTACGGCACAGGCCCATCGTTGCGCCACGCTTGGCATGGTTGGCAAATGGGCGATTCACCCAAATCAGGTGGCACTTGCCAACGCGGTTTTCACCCCTTCCGACGCCCAGCTGGCCGAAGCAAACGAAATTCTGGCCGCCATGGAAAAAGCCACAAAATCCGGTCAGGGTGCTGCGGTCTACAAAGGCAGGCTGATTGATCTGGCATCCATCAAACAAGCCAAAGTCATTGTCAAACAGGCAGCCTTGATCAGCGGTTAGCCAAGCAAAAAAGAAAAGGCAAGAATCCGCTATTTGGTGGATTTTACTGCCAAACACCCTAGACTCCACAGGAGTTCGCGCACATATAATTATCAGGTGCGGCAATGCACAGTGGGGCGACAATGGCAAAACGCAAAAATCCAAAACCTAAGAAAGGTGAAATCACGCAAGACGTGGCTGACGCTGAACAGATTCTGGACAGTAGCGAAATACCTAAAGAAGAAAGCCCTGATCCGATAACCGAAGAGGCAACAAACCTCGAACCCGAAACAGAACCCGTGCCTGCCACCGACGCTGAGGCCAGCCATGAAGAAGAACACTATGTTTCAATAGCAGCGCGCAGCCTGCAAATTCTGGCATTTGTGGCGGTTGGCAGTATTATTGGCATTTGGGCAGCCCCGCGAATTGCCCCGTTACTGCCCGCCGGAATGGCCCCGATTGCCCAATGGCTCAACCCTAGCAATAACGCCGCCATTGAGGATGTCGAAAACTTACGCCTTGAACTGGAAACACGGCTTTTGGCACTAGAAACTTTGCCAACTCGCGAAGAAATCGAAACCCGTCTGGCAAATTTCCAGACCGATACGGTTAATCCGGTGCGCAGCCAAATGACCCAGCTTTCTGATCAGGTTGCCGCTGCCGACAGCACCGCTGTCGAAAGCCGGCTTTGGTCACTCGAAGGCCGGGTTGAAGGCCTAATTGCCGAAATTGACGCGCTGACCGCCAGCCTTGGTAATGTTGCAGCCGAAGGCGGGGTTATTTCCGCAGAAACCATCGCAACTATTTCGGCCTATCGCACCCGAATTGATGGCCTGCAAGCCTCGCTGGATGATATGGCTGCCTCGCAAGGTGCGCTTTCGCAAAGAATTGACGAAGTCGCGGCCACCGCAAGGCGCCAAGTCACCGAAGCCGAAATACTGGTGGCCGAAGCCAGTCAGGAAACCGCCCAAACCATCTCGGCCAGTGAAATCCAAACCGCCCTGACACAGATCGAAACCGCGCTAAAATCTGGCACTGATTTTGCAACGCCGCTGGCGCGCATCGCTGGCAACACCGCTTTGCCTATCCCAGCGGCCCTCGCTGCTGCGCAAACCGGGGTGTTATCGCTGGAAGATTTACAAACCACTTTTGTGCCCGCCGCCCATAACGCCATTCGCGCCTCGGTTTCCAGTTCCGATGATACCGGCGTTTTTACCAGCTTTGGTTCTTTTCTGCGCGCTCAGATCGCTACGCGCTCATTGACGCCGCAACAAGGCAGCAGCGCTGACGCCGTTTTATCCCGAATAGAAGCCGCGTTATTGCAAGATCAACTGGATGTGGTTCTAACCGAAGCCGCCGCCCTGCCCGACACTGCAAGACCTGAAATCGCTGACTGGATCGAACAGGTCAAGCTCCGGCAATCTGTTCAGCAAAGCTTGGCACAGCTTCGCAACAGCCTCGAACTGGAACAATAATCATGATCTGGTCGCTTATCAAGGTCGCAATTTTTGTCAGCCTTGCCGCGCTTTTGGCTTATGGTGCCACTTATATTCAAGACACGCCCGGCGAAGTTTTAGTGGCGTTTGGCGGTCAGGAAATTTCTGTCACGCCGCTGGTGGCCCTGATCGGAATTCTCGTGGCTTTTGCCGCTTTCTGGATATTGCTAAAGCTGGCTGGCCTTGGCGTGGCGCTTTTGCGCACCTTGATGGGCGATCAAACCGCGCTGCGGCGGTATTTTGACAAAAACCGCGAACGCCGTGGCTATGCAGCCTTGTCCGAAGGTTTAATCGCCGTGGCGTCGGGCGAGGGCCAAAAAGCCATTGCCAAAGCCACCAAAGCCGAAAAATTGCTGCATAAACCGGAGTTAACCTTGTTGCTTAATGCACAGGCCGCCGAAATGACAGGCGACCGCTCCCGCGCGATTGAGCTTTATAAACAACTACTTGGCGATGACCGCACAAGGTTTGTCGGCATTCAGGGCCTGATGAAAGCCAAATTGGCCGAGGGCGATTCTGATCGGGCGCTGCTTTTGGCAGAAAAAGCTTTTGCGCTGAAACCTCGCCACGCCGAAACACTGGAAACGTTGTTTTCCCTGCAATCCAACGCGGGGGACTGGTCCGGCGCCCGCGCCACCTTACAAGCAAAATCCCGTGCCAAACTACTGCCCAAAAATGTTGCCATCCGGCGCGAGTCGGTATTATCGGTGGCTGATGCAATTGCAAAACATAGCGACGGCCACAGCGAACAAGCCCGCGAAGCAGCAATTTTTGCCAATCGAAATGCGCCATCATTGGTGCCCGCAGCAGTTCTAGCTGCACAGGTTTATATTTCCGAAGACATCAAACGCAACGCTGTGCGGGTATTGCGAAAAGCATGGGAAGCCAACCCGCATCCTGATCTCGCCGCTGCGTTTGCAAGCATCGAACCCGATGAAACCCCGTCACAACGGGTTGGCCGTTTTGCCAGTTTTCTAAAAATCCTGCCTGAACATGCAGAAACCCGTATGCTCGAAACTGAACTGCTGCTTGCCGCGGAGGATTTCCCCGCTGCCCGCCGCGCGCTTGGTGATCTGGCAGATCAACCCACCAACACCCGAACCCTTGCCCTTATGGCGGCCATTTCAAGGGGTGAAGGCGCTGCTGAAGAAACCATTCGCGGGTATCTGGCACGGGCGCTGGCCGCGCCAAGGGGTGAACAATGGCTCTGTTCTGCTTGCAATTCCATCCACCCGAAATGGTCGCCAATCTGTGCAAATTGCCATGGCTTTGATACCCTAAGCTGGTCGCTCCCCAGCGAAAGCGCCGCTGCTGATTTACCCGATTCAATGATGCCCTTGCTGGAAACCAAAGCGCCCGAAATCGAACCGGAAATCAACCCTGACCAAACAGAACAAACCACCCCCGAAACCTCGGATCAGGAAACACCTGAACCACCGACTTCCCGCTGAACCGATCCTGCAACAGACCTTGTTTTCTTTATTGCTAAAATACTCGCGCCGCAGGCTGGTCTGACCCGAGCCTGGCGAGGCCATGCCCAAAGAGAGGGGTGACATTGCCTAAGCAATGCGAGCCCCGGACTGCGGGAGCCATCGGCAGCTTTTATTGCCCGCAGGCTCAAAACGATCATTTCATGAAATTTTGTTTGATTTTTTCATGAAAACGCGCTTAAGTTAGAAAAACGCATCTTTTGGGCTTTGATTCTATGTCTGTTATGCACCCTATTGATCCTTCAAACACCAACAACCTTGGCCGGGATTTGCGGGCATTGCGGAAATCGCGCGGGCTGACCCTTAGCCAGCTTGCTGAGCTTTCCAACCGCTCTGTGGGTTTTATCAGCCAGATAGAACGCGGCATTTCTGACCCGAGCATCAATGATCTGCGCAGCCTCGCCAAAATTCTAAATGTGCCGCTCAGCCTGTTATTCATGTCCGAAAACCCTGATCCGGTGGAACGCGGTTTCATTGTGCGCAAAGGCGCGCGGCGGTCGCTGGGCACCAAAATTGACGGCATTGTTGAAGAACTCCTGTCGCCTGATCTTGGCGGCAGTTTTGAGATGTTCCGTTCGGTGATCGAACCCTTTACCGAACAGGTTGAACCCGTGCTGCGCCAAACCGAAGAGGCCGGTTATATTGTGCAGGGCCAGATTGATCTTTGGGTTGGTGAGCAAAAATTCAACCTGAACACAGGCGACAGCTTTCGTTTTGATCACAAACCCTGCCGCTGGCACAACAAGGGCGATATTCAGGCGATAATTATCTGGGTTGTCAGCCCACCGGTTTATTAAGGGATTATTATGGCTGAACTTCCCTCATCCGCCCGCGTTGTTGTCATTGGCGGCGGGGCTGTTGGCGTTTCAGCGTTATATTATCGGGGCATTGATATAGAAATGTGCAACATGGATGATCTCAAAAACCTGTATCCATTCCATGAAACCCATGATCTGGCAGGCAGATTGTATGACCCAAATGACGGCGACATAGACCTCGCCCAACTGACCCAAGCCATGGCCAAAGGCGCGCGCGACTTGAGCGCAAAAATCATCCGGTTCTGTCCGGTTGAAGGCGTCGAGCGTGAAAATGGCGAATGGGTTCTGACCACCCCCAAAGGCAGGATCAAAGCCGATATTGTTGTGAACACCGCCAGATACCGCGCGCAGAAACTGGCGCGCATGTTCATTCCCTTTGGCGGTCGTGAATTTCCGATGATGACGATGAGCCACCAATATTTGCTAACCGACGAAATCCCCGAACTGGCCGAATGGTCCATAGAAAACAACCAAAAGCTGCCCCTATTGCGCGATGTTGACAGCTCTTATTACCTGCGCCAAGAAAAAAACGACCTAAAGCTCGGCCCCGATGATCTGGAGCGGCTGGAATGGTATATGGAGGGCGCCATGGCCCGCGTGCCAATGCTCAGCAAGGTCGGAATATCCAAAGTTATCAACGGCCCGATCCCCTATACGCCCGACGGCAACGGCCTAATTGGCCCCATGCCCGGCGTGCCAAACGCGTTCGAGGCCTGCGTATTTACCTTTGGCATCGTCCAAGCCGGCGGTGCGGGCAAAGTGTTGGCGGAGTGGGTCGTTGAGGGCCAAACCGAGTGGGATATGTGGGCCAACGACCCGCGCCGTTTCACCGGGTTTGTTGATCAGGATTACACCAATCAAAAAGGCATGGAAATCTATGGCTATGAATATGCCATGCATTTCCCGCACCATGAATGGCCCGCGGGCCGCGATAAAAAACTGTCCCCCATCCATGATCGTATCGTGGAATTGGGCGGCGTTATGGGCGCAGCCAACGGTTGGGAACGCGCAAACTGGTTTGCGCAATCTGGCGACGATACCAGCCATGAGGCAACTCAAACATGGGACCGAAACGGCCCGTGGTTGCAACGCATTCAACAGGAATGCCACGCGGTCCGCGATGCCGCAGGGATACTCGATTTACCCGGATTTTCACGCTATCGCCTTTCCGGCAAAGGCGCGCGCGATTGGCTAGACCAGCAAACCGCCAGCAATGTGCCGAAAACTGGCCGCATTGGTCTGGCCTATTTCACCGATAAACGTGGCCGCGTGGTCACCTAAATGTCGATCATCGCCATTGCCGAGGATTTCTTTTTCCTAATCACCGCCGCCGCCGCAGAATGGCACGATTTTGAACTGCTCAAAAACGCCCTGCCTCAAAGCAGCGAAATCGCATTGCAAAACGTCACGGCAGATTTCGCCTGCCAAATCCTCACCGGCCCCGCATCCCGCGCGATATTGACTAAGGTTTCCGACGCTGACCTGTCGCAAAAATGGTTAACCCACCAAACCGCCCAAATTGCAGGCAAACACTGCCAGTTAATGCGGGTCAGCTTTGCCGGAGAACTAGGCTGGGAAATCCACACGCAAATCGCTGACACCGTCGAAATATTCGACGCAATCTGGAAAGCAAGCCAGCCCTTTGGCCTAAAACCCTTCGGTATGTATGCGCTGAATTCCCTACGGCTCGAAAAAGGCTACCGTGCTTGGAAAGCTGACCTGTCCTCGGATTATTCCGCCCTTGAATCCGGCCTTGATCGTTTTATCCGGCTCGATAAATCAGCCGATTTCCCCGGCAAAGCCGCGCTTCAATCGCAACAAAAACAAGGCGTCACAAAACGCTTTGTCACTTTGATTGTGGACGCTGGGAAATACGACGCCCCCTATATGTCTACCCTATGGCATGATGGCCGAGTAGTCGGCGAAACAACCTCGGGCGGCTGGGGCCATCGCATAGACAAATCCATCGCATTAGGCATGTTGCGAGCTGATCTGGCCATCACTGGCACAGAAATAGAAGTCGAAATTTATGGCGAGCGGTTCACTGCAACCGTGCAGCCCGACCAATCCCTATGGGACCCATCAAACGAAAGACTACGCGCATGAAACCGCTGCCAAAACATGCCCGCGCCATTATCATCGGTGGCGGCGTTGCGGGCGCTTCGGTCGCCTATCACCTTGCCAAACTCGGCTGGACAGACGTTATTTTGCTGGAACGCAAAAAACTAACCAGCGGCACGACATGGCACGCGGCGGGCTTAATCGGCCAACTTCGCGCCAGCTCAAACATGACAAAACTGGCGAAATATACCCAAGAATTGTATTTTGATCTGGAAAAAGAAACCGGCGTTGCCACCGGCATTAAACGCAATGGCTCCATCACCGTCGCCTTGACCGAAGCGCGGCGCGAAGAAATCTATCGCGGTGCGTCTATGGCGCGCGCATTCGGGGTGGAGGTCGAAGAAATCTCGCCTACCGAAGCCAAAAACCGTTACCCGCACCTGAATATCAAAGACGTTGTCGGGGCGGTTTTCCTACCCAAAGACGGCCAAGGAGACCCCGCCAATATCACCCATGCAATGGCAAAAGGCGCGCGGCAAAAAGGCGTGCAAATCTTTGAAAATGTCAAAGTAACCGACATTAAAACCAAAGCGGGCCGCGTTGCCAGTATAACCGCCGAACAAAACGGTGAAATCGTTGAGATCACCTGTGATCACATCGTCAATTGCGCCGGAATGTGGGCGCGTGATGTCGGCGATATGGTTGGTACCACCATCCCGCTGCACGCCTGTGAACACTTTTATATTGTCACGGAAGGCATTGATAGTCTTGGACAACTCCCCGTTTTACGGGTGCCGGATGAGTGCAGCTATTACAAAGAAGACGCCGGAAAAATCCTGCTGGGCGCCTTTGAACCCGTAGCCAAACCATGGGGCATGAACGGCATTCCGGATGACTTTGAATTTGACCAGCTGCCCGAAGACTTTGACCATTTCGAGCCCATTCTGGAGAAGGCAATCGCCCGTATGCCTCTGCTGGAAAACGCAGGCATTCACACGTTTTTCAACGGCCCCGAAAGCTTCACCCCAGATGATCGTTATTACCTTGGCGAGACCCCGGAATGCCAGAGTTTCTGGGTGTGCTGCGGCTTTAACTCCGTGGGCATACAGTCGGCTGGCGGCGCGGGCATGGCGCTGGCCCAATGGATGCAAGACGCCGCGCCGCCCTTTGATTTATGGGACGTAGACA
>QIGK01000055.1 GCA_003228875.1 Rhodobacterales bacterium | reverse complement strand
ACAAAACCTTTTTGCCATCGACTTTTACCGCCACCACAGCTTCGGACAATGTCACCACTTTGTTGCTTTTGTTTTTGCGCCGCTCAACCGTTACACGATATCGCTTAACCTCGAAAAACTGCGGTAACTGCCCCAAAATATCCCGCGCCATCAGCTCAAAACTGGCCTGCGCACTATCATAGGCATAACCCTTATCCTCGCGGGTTTTTACTTGGGTAAGAATATCGCTCAGCCTCGGGTCATCCTTTTCCACGGCAATCCCCGCATCCGCCAGCCGCGCCCGCAAATTGCTTTGCCCCGCTTGATTTGACATCGGCACCAGTCGCGCATTGCCAACAGATTCGGGTGGCACATGTTCATAGGTGGTTGGGTCTTTCAAAATGGCACTGGCATGCAAGCCTGCCTTATGCACAAAAGCTGACGCCCCCACATAAGCCGCCGTTGCGTTAGGCACGCGGTTCAAAATATCGTCCAGCAAACGCGATAATTTTGTCAGACCGGAAATGTCACTAACCCCGATGTCAAACCGGCTGGCATAGGGTTCTTTCAGCTTTAAGGTCGGGATCAGCGCCACCAGATTGGCATTGCCGCAGCGTTCTCCCAAACCATTCAAGGTGCCTTGCACCTGCCGCGCCCCTGCGTCCACCGCCGCCAAGGAATTGGCCACCGCGTGTTCGGTGTCATTATGGGTATGAATGCCCAGATGATCACCCGGAATACCCGCCTTGATCGCCGCTTTGACACCGCTGCGAATATCGTCGGGCAGAACACCACCATTGGTATCACAAAGCACCATCCAGCGCGCACCGGCTGTGTAAGCCGCTATGATACATTCCAACGCGTATTCAGGATTGGCGCGAAATCCGTCAAAGAAATGCTCCGCATCAAACAAAGCCTCGCGCCCGAGGCTGACCAGATGTTCAATCGAATCGCGAATAACAGCGACATTATCCGCCAGCGGCATGTTAAGCGCAGTGGTCACATGAAAATCATGGGTTTTGCCAACCAGACAAACCGCCGATGTGCCCGCATTCACCACCCCCGCCAAAACATCACAATTCGCAGCCGAGCGCCCCGCGCGTTTGGTCATGCCAAAAGCCGTGAAGGTGGCGTTTTTCAGCTTGGGCGGCGCGTCAAAAAAATCGCTATCGGTCGGGTTAGCCCCCGGCCAGCCGCCCTCAACATAATCAATGCCGAGATCATCCAGCGCATGGGCAATGCGGGTTTTATCCTCAGCCGAGAAATCAACCCCTTGGGTTTGTTGGCCATCCCGCAGGGTGGTGTCGTAGAGATAGAGGCGTTCGGTCATAACAACACCCGTAGGGTGCGTGGTCCCCACGCACCGTTGGCCAAACGCGGAATCGGTGCGTGGAAACCACGCACCCTACACCCCACCATTATAACAACCCCTTTGCCCGGCAGCCCTCCCTTGACGGCGCAGGCCTCAAATAATTGATCGGTCATTTCAATGCCTCCAGCTTAGACGGATCAAACACACCTTCAACCTCGTAATTGGTCTCCAAAAAAGAGTCTTGCAAACTCACACCTGCGGCTAATAAAGCTTCACGGATACGATCAGCTTCTTCAAAGTCACGGCGACTTTTGGCATCGCTTCTTGCACGAATCCAATAATCAATACGGTCAATCTCTTTACTTGATAGACTCGATTTTCCATCAACCCAAAATGCATTCAACGGCGCAACATTTGCAAACGCAGATGGCCAAATAGGTTGACTGGAGATGGCAGCACTTACTAACACCCCCATCGTATTGCCCAACAGTCCTAGCAGAGCCGCTGATGCCTTAAGTCCCGCCACATCACCATCGGTTGCCAACTTATGCATCTCCGCAATCGCACCGGCTGTATTCAGATCATCGGCCAGCGCATCGACCACTGTCGATGCCGGATTGGCCGAGGGCTCAATGCCCTTGGTCATTCCGCGCCACTTGCGCAATGTCGCTGTTGCCTCGCGAACTTTCTTCTCCGTCCAGTCCATCGGCGACCGATAATGCGTGCTCAACAAAACAAACCTTATTACTTCCCCCGGCACGCCCTGATCCAACAAATCCCGCACCGTAAAGAAATTACCCAAGCTTTTGGACATCTTCTTACCCTCAACCTGCAACATTTCATTATGCAGCCAGTAATTTGCAAACTCCCCCGAAGGATTGGCACAGCAACTCTGCGCAATCTCGTTTTCATGATGCGGGAATTGCAAATCAAGCCCACCGCCATGAATATCAAAGCTTTCCCCCAATAATTCCAGCGCCATGGCCGAACATTCAATATGCCAACCCGGACGACCAAACCCCCATGGGCTTTCCCAGCCCGGTTGATCGCCGCTGGAGGGCTTCCACAAAACAAAATCCAACGGATCACGTTTGTAATCGGCAACTTCCACCCGCTCACCAGCCCGCATATCTTCCAGCTTGCGGCCCGACAACGCACCATAAGCCTCGTAAGAATTCACATCAAACAGCACATGCCCCTCAGCCGTATAAGCATGACCGTTGGCAACCAACCTCTCAATCATCGTGACCATCTGCTCAATATATTCCGTGGCACGAGGCTCATGCACAGGGCGCAGCGCCCCCAGCGCGTCCATATCCTCATGATACCAACCGATGGTTTCATCGGTAATATCGCGAATATCACGCCCTGTTTCAGCCGCTTTGGCGTTAATTTTATCATCAACATCGGTAAAATTACGCACATAGTTTACGTTGTCATGCCCATATTTGTGCCGCAACAACCGAAACAATACATCAAACACCACCACGGGGCGGGCATTGCCAATATGCGCCCGATCATACACCGTTGGCCCACAAACATACATGCGCACATTGTCAGGATCAATCGGCGCAAATACCTCTTTACGGCGGATCTTGGTATTATATAGCTTGATTTCAGTCATCAGTTGTCCAAACGCAGGTTTCCCGCGACGGGCCTAACATTTCATCAAAGAATTGGAAATAAAAAGAACCCGCCGCAGACATAATGTCAGCAGATAATGCAAATATCACAAATACAAATCGGGTGTCTCATGGCACCTATTTTGCATGCAAAACCCGATTATGCAAGTGCGTTATAGCCAGCGGAAAATCCTTGGGGTAACAGTCATACCAACAACCAGTGCCGCCAGAAACACAAAAGGTCCGAACTGTTACGCAATCACTCAACACCATTAACGTCCAAACCGCGCGCAACAGCCGATTTGTCAATGAAAGACCCGCGATGAAGCTATCAGCCTTTTCAGAACGAATTTCGCTTACTGGTGCCAGTGTATGGGAGACCCACACCCGTGCCATTTTGGCAAAAGAACGCAGCGAAGATGTTGTCGTGATGAGCGTTGGCGACAACGAAGTCGACACCCCTGCCATCGTTGTAAATGCCGCAATTTCCGCTTTGCAACGCGGTGATACCCATTATTCGCCTGTTGAGGGCAAAAAAGCATTGCGCAGCGCTGTGGCAGATCGCCAAAACAGGCTTTTTGGCCTAAATGTTACGCCAAGCAACGTCACCATTACCGCAGGCACACAAAACGCATTGTTCATGGCGGCAAGCCTGCTGCTTGATCCGGGTGATGAAGTAATTGTGGCTGACCCGATGTATGCCACTTATGGCGCAACGCTTTCAGCCACAGGCGCAAAGATCGTATGTTTGCAATGCCCGCGCGAAAACGGTTTTCTGCCCGATGTCGCCAAGTTGGAATCGCTGGTCACAAACCGCACAAAAGCTATTTTCTTTGCAACGCCAGTCAACCCGACCGGGGTTGTATTTGACCAAAAAACCCTTGAAAAAATAGCAGATGTCGCCATTCGCCATGATCTGTGGGTTGTCGCCGATGAAGTTTACAGCGAACTGATTTTTGAAGGCGAGCATCTATCCATCGCGACGTTGCCCGACATGCAAAACCGTTGCATCACAATCGGAAGCCTTTCCAAATCCCACAGCATGACTGGTTGGAGAGCGGGCTGGGCCATAGGCCCTGAAATATTTTCAAGCAAGGCTGCAGCGTTTTGTCTTAACGTGACCTATGGCTTGCCCGGGTTCATTCAAGAAGCAGCGATTGTGGCTTTGCAACTGGATACTTCCAAAACCAGACAGCTTTACCAAAAGCGTCGCGACATTGCGTTAAAAAAACTGTCCGCCCTACCAAACGTCAAGTTTCTGCACCCGCAATCAGGTATGTTTATCTTGCTCTGTGTTGAACAAACCGGCATGGACAGCAAAACATTTGTTCGCGCGCTTTTTGAACAAACAAAGGTTTCAGTATTGGATGCTCAAGCATTCGGGGAGGATTTGCGCGGCATGGTGCGGATCAATTTTGCTCTGGACGAGCAAATTCTGGAAGATGGGCTGGACAGAATTATAGATTTTTTAGGTAAAAACGAAAAACCAATGGACAAAGAATAACAGGCAACAGGGCATTTAAAATGCTCGATCCCGCCTTGACCCTATTTTTCCGGTAACGGGTATTTTGTCGTTTTGTCTGACAGTCGATTTTTTTACAAAGGTATGATAGATGGCTGATCAAATCCGCGACCCAATTCTAAAACCTTCCAGCACCGCTTCTTCTACTGTCCGTGGCGACAAACAATCGCTGATCAAGTGAATATCGCCATCCCAATCGCTCAGGTCATCAGAAAACGTGGTCAGGGTTTCAGGCGTGGTGCCTTCAGCAACAACCAAAAATAAGTTTCACCGTCAAATAGATCCCTGCGCTATGTTGCGAATTGATCTACTACGTCCATGTTCGGGCACCACATGGTATGCGGCGGGGCTAATAGTGGCAGGGCTACTGACCTCCGAGGCAGAATGCGAAATATACACCCATGTCCGTGATCTATATGCCAATCTGGAAAAGGAAACCGGCCTGCCAGCCGGGTTTCGCGATGTCGGATATTTACAGATTGCCTCAAGCGCGGAACGCGTGCTGAGATGCGCCGCATTGTGCCGTTCATGCGGCGGCATGGTATCAATATTCAGGAAATATCCCCCAAGAAGACCGCAGACTTGTTTCCAATCGCCGATCTGTCAGACGTGTTGGCGAGGTTTTATATACCCAAAGATGGTCGCGCAAATCCGGTTGACGTCACATGGATTTAAGCGATATTCACGCCGATCGCCGCTGGTACCGTAATGCTGCCATTAGCGCCTGTAACCATGCGCTTGCCCGACAATACGCTTTTTAAGGCACTGATATATGACCCTGCCAAGCTAAAAACTGCCCTTTGCATCGACTTATGCGAAGTTACATGTTTATTGTGCAGCGGGCTCGGCAATTCGGGTTTATCGGTTTCGTAAAATTTAATGCTTTTAGGCTACAAAACCGAATAATCTCAGGCAAAATTGCCTTATTTATATATGAAAGTCCCGGCAACCGCATGTCCTCCGTTTCAGCAATCAAGATACCGCCAGCCCAAGAATCATGTTCAGACGAGGCCCGTAACTGGGTTCGGGTTCTAGCAAAATACCGCGAACCTGATACCAAACGCTCCATTTTTGAACTTTCCGTCAGCATTCTGCCGTTTTTCGGGCTATCGCTGCTGGCCTATCTGGCCATGCCTGTCAATTACTGGCTGGCATTTGCCATTGCTTTGGCCAATGGCGGCTTTCTTGTGCGGCTTTTCATCATCCAGCATGATTGCGGCCATGGCAGCTTTTTCAGGAACCGGCACGCCAATAACTGGCTCGGGCGAGTATTGGGCGTATTCACCCTGACCCCTTACAAAGTATGGCGGCGCACTCATACCATTCACCATTCCCACGCCGGAAACCTTGCTAAACGCGGCGTCGGTGATGTGTATACAATGACCGTTGATGAATTTAAGCTGAAATCGACCTTCAGACAAATTCAGTATCGTCTTTATCGTAACCCGTTGTTTTTGTTTGGCATGGTGCCGTTTTTGCTGTTTTTCTTGCAAAACAGATTGCCGTTTGGCCTGATGAAATCCTGGGAATACTGGCTAAGCGCCATGGGCACCAATATTGTCATTGTTGCAGCGGTCGCGTTGCTGATTTGGCTGGGCGGATTGGCAGCGGTGTTGCTGGTCTTTTTGCCAACGGTTCTGGTTGCCGCAACTTTGGGCATGTGGTTATTCTATGTTCAACACCAGTTTGAAGACACTCAATGGCAAGAGGAAACCGACTGGCAGTTGCACGATTCAGCCCTCAACGGCAGCTCCTATTACGTGCTTCCGGCGGTGTTGCGTTGGTTTAGCGGCAATATCGGTGTGCATCATGTGCACCACCTTTACAGCCGTATCCCGTTTTATCGCCTGACCGAAGTGCTTCGTGATAATACCGTGCTGGCCAACATCAATCGCATGACCCTACGCGAAAGCTTTGCTTGCGCGCGCCTGCATCTGTGGGATGAGCAAAACCAAAAACTGGTGTCCTTTTCGCAGCTGCGTTAAGCCAAGCCCCCAGACAAGGCGCGGGTCTTGACAGAATAAAGCTTTTGGCGTGATACTTTGTATGGCTGTCCTTAAAATACTGGATACTGTATCTTCATGGCCTCGCAAAAGACTTACCAAAAGGATTATTCCATATGGCACAATATATCATCCTGTATCTGGGCGGTGATCGTTTCCCGGAAAACAATAACCCTCCAGACCCGAATTTTGACCAAACTGCCAGCAAAGCAAAATGGGGCAAATGGGTGCAAGACCTTGGCGCTGCCGCCGTAAATCCCGGCACGCCAATGATGCACAGTAAAATCGTCAGCCCAAATGGCGTCAGTGACGCAGGCAAACAAGGCTCAACAGGTTACACAATTGTTAAAGCTAAAAATATGGACGCCGCAATCGAAATGGCCAAGGGTTGCCCATATCTGGAAATGGGCAGCCTTGAAGTTGCCGAATTGATGCAAATGCCCCGCTAAAACCCATAGGGTGCGTGGTCTCCACGCTCCGCAATGCCGTTTGAATTTGGTAGGCCCGGTAGGATTTGAACCTACGACAAAAGCGTTATGAGCGCTCTGCTCTAACCAACTGAGCTACAGGCCCGCCTAGGCGTTACTTACCTGCTGCAATGTGCTGGGGTCAAGGGTGTTTCCTTTTGAATTCAGATGGTCTAAATCAGCGCCAAACCCCAACATAAGGATACGGTCATGGCTAAGCACCCCAATGGTCTGACATATGCGGATGCCGGTGTGGATATTGACGCGGGCAATGCGCTTGTGGAACGCATAAAACCCATGGCCAAAAGCACAAAACGCAGCGGCGTGATGGACGGCTTAGGTGGTTTTGGGGCGATGTTTGACCTGAAAGCAGCGGGATATAAAGACCCGATTTTGGTTGCTGCTACCGATGGTGTTGGCACCAAATTACGCATCGCCATTGATACCGGCATTCTGGATACGGTTGGCATAGATCTGGTGGCAATGTGCGTTAACGATCTGGTGTGCCAAGGCGCTGAGCCATTGTTTTTCCTCGACTATTTCGCCGCCGGCAAGCTGAATATTGATGAGGCCGCACAAGTGATAGAAGGCATAGCCGAGGGATGCCGCCGCTCAAATTCCGCGCTTGTTGGCGGTGAAACTGCTGAAATGCCCGGCATGTATGCGTCAGGCGACTTTGATCTCGCCGGTTTTTCGGTTGGTGCCATGGAGCGCGGCAAAATGCTGCCTGATGGCGTGGCAGATGGCGACATTCTGCTGGGCCTGAAATCCAGCGGCCTGCATTCCAATGGCTATTCACTGGTGCGTAAAATCGTTGAAAATTCCGGCCTTAAATGGGATGCAAACAGCCCGTTTTCCGATGGCACCTTGGCTGAAGCCCTGTTGATCCCAACCAAACTATATGTGCGCTCCGGCCTTGCCGCATATCGCAGCGGTGGCCTGCACGCGCTGGCCCATATCACCGGCGGTGGCCTAACCGAAAACCTGCCCCGCGCCCTGCCAGTGGGTTTGGGCGCAGAAATTGATCTATCGGCGTGGTCCCTGCCCCCGGTCATCAAATGGCTGGTTGATCAGGCAGGCATGGCACAGGCTGAATTACTAAAAACTTTCAACTGCGGCATTGGCATGATTGCCGTGGTCGCCCCCGACCGCGTCGAGGCATTACAAACAATATTCGAGGAAAACGATGAGGATGTCGTGCAAATGGGTCGCGTCGTCAAAGGTGACAGCATCACCTATTCCGGCACATTGGTTTGAAAAAACGTGTCGCGATTCTAATCTCGGGTGGCGGTTCAAATATGGAGGCGCTAGCCCGCAGCATGGGGGCAGATCACCCTGCCAAACCGGTTTTGGTTTTATCCAACGCCCCCGATGCTGGCGGGTTGCAAAAAGCTGCTGATCTTGGCATCCCAACCGCTGTTGTCGATCATCGCCAATTTAACACCCGTCCTGATTTTGAAACCGCTCTGCACAAAGCGCTTTTGACGGCCAAACCAGATATCATCTGCCTTGCCGGTTTCATGCGAATTCTCACAGCAGGTTTTACTGAAGAATGGACCGGAAAAATCCTGAACATCCACCCGTCAATCCTGCCGCTGTTTCCGGGGTTGCACACCCATCAACGGGCGCTGGATGCGGGCATGGCAGTGCATGGATGTTCGGTGCATCTGGTAACGTCGGAACTGGATGGCGGGCCGATTTTGGGCCAAGCCGTTATTCCGGTCTTAAACGGTGATACTCCCGAAAATCTGGCGGCGCGGGTGTTACCGATGGAACATCAACTTTATCCGACAGTGCTGAAAAAGTTTGCACTGGGTGACGAAACAAAAACAACAATTATGTAGGGTGGGGTTCACCCGACCACCCCGCCGTTAACCTTTCAACGGCATATGGAAAACTTATACAAAACTTATACAATAATTATTTGATATTCCGCCCCTTCCGGTATTTCCTTAACACTGCGAACGCAACGGTTGCCACGCCGGTATTTTGGCGCCTAACATGTGTCTCGAAAATACAGGAATCACATAATGAAATTCATTCTCCGCTACGAGGCCCGCCAAACCGAACGCCGCACCCCGATCACCCCCGACGACGCCAAAACATTTCAAACGGCAGGGTTTGAATTATTAGTAGAGCGCAGCCAGAAACGAATATTTTCTGACGCGGAATATGCAACAGCAGGCTGTAAACTGATCGCCCCCAAAAGCTGGCAGACAGCGGTTGATACAACCATCCTCGGCCTCAAGGAATTGCCAAAGCTGCCTGCTGAATTACCAAACCCGATGATTCACTTTGCCCATGTTTATAAGGACCAAACCGGTTGGCAAGACGAAATAGCCCGTTTCACAACCGGCGGCGGCCACCTGTATGACATCGAATACCTGACCATCAACAACCGTCGCACCGCTGCTTTTGGCTATTGGGCGGGGTGGATGGGCGCAGCCCTTGCAGCATGGCGTCAACTGGCCAAAAGCCTGAATGAAACCGGCCCCGAAAGCGGCGTTTCCAGCTTTGAAAGCCGAAGCGAAGTCGAAGCAATTCTAAAAGGCCTCGCCGCACGCTCCCCCCAACAAAACGCCGTGGTAATCGGCGCCAAAGGTCGCTCCGGCAGCGGCGCGGTTGAGGCCTTAAAACTGGCCGGATACAACGTCACCGAATGGGACATGGAAGAAACGGTAACCCTTGACAACAAAGCCCTGCAAGCCCATGGTTTACTTGTAAATTGTGTATTGATGACTGCCCCAGAATTACAACTTCTAAGTCAAAAGAACATCGGCAAAAGCAACTTGAAAATGATCTCAGATGTGTCCTGCGACCCGTTCAGCAGCTTTAACCCGCTGCCAATTTACGACACGCCAACATCATGGAAAAAGCCGTTCATTGACCTTGGAAACGGCGTGGAATTAACCGCCATAGACAACCTGCCCTCACTGCTCCCGCGTGAGGCATCTATAGATTTTTCAAGCCAGCTTCTTAAATCATTGCTGACCTATCCAAAAGGCCCCGAATGGCAGGCTGCGCAAGCATCATTTAACAAAGCGGTAAGCCATGCCTGATCAAATTTCCACCATCCGCAACCTAGGCCCGGCCACCCAAGAAATGTTTAAACGCGCCGGGATACACGACGCAGAAACCCTACGCGATCTCGGCGCGGACGAAGCATACAAACGCTTGCTGGCCGCTGGCATCCGCCCGCATTTCATCGGCTATTACGCACTGGTAATGGGCCTGCAAGGCCGCCCGTGGAATGATTGCCAAGGCGATGAGAAAACCGCCTTAAGACAAAAATTCGATCAATTGAAAGCAAGCACCGGCTCAACCGAGCCAATATCTGAAATCGAGAAACACCTAAACAAGCTTGGTATTATTTAATAAAGGTAGTCCGCTCTTTATTTGGTCCTTGATTTCCGCACCAATATCCAATTAGCCCTGAATTTGCCGCTAGCATCCCACATTTTCGCAATACAGCTATTAGACCTGATAAAGATGTGGCAATTGTGATTGCACAACGATAAAGTTTTCATCGCAGCGTTTCAACCTTAAGGTAACCATTCGGTGAAATTAACAAAATTTTTTACTGCGTCCGGATTCATTATCTTTTTGGCAAGTTGCAGCACCAATAATGCCAGCCAAGCCCCTGTTGGCCCGCCAGTCCAACCCAGCTTGGATTCAATTCAAAGTAGCTATGCCAAAGTTGCCAGAGTTGATGCGCTTAACATTCGTATTGAATATGACCGCAGTCGTTTTGCCAAAACCGCTGGACGAACATTCTATTTTACAGCAATTATTTTAGAAGCCAGCAGTGGCGTCGCACGTGATTTCCGCATCCCATCTCCGCATGTCACTGATATTCCAACTGATTTGGCAGCCACACTTGCCAGCGATTTAACCAACCCGAGGTTTTCATCCCAAGCATTGCAATTGGCAAAATTGGTCGCAAAACGGTCTATTTGTGTCAATGGAATGGTCGCTGCTGATGACCGCCCGCTTAAACGCCCTGCCCCGTTGACCGAAGAACAGCGCGCAAATGTCCAAGGCGCTGTTGGCGGAAATCTTGGCGCATTGCTGACAATGACCCCCGGCCAATTATCAGGATTGGGCTTGGCCGACATAATGAACCCAACCGAAACAACACGTGTTCAGATCGTCGATTATAGCGATAGAACTTTTGTCACACCCGTTGTTTATCTGCGTTGTTCACTATAAAAAAGGGCAACCAAAGCCGCCCCTCTTCTATTTTGTAAAAATATCCCGGGGGTCTGGGGGGCTGGCCCCCCAGCCTTGTTATCCCACCAATTCAAGCCCACTAAAGAAAAATGCAATTTCCTCAGCAGCAGTTTCAGGCGCGTCGGACCCATGCACGGAATTCTCGCCAATGCTCAGCGCAAATTCTTTACGAATAGTACCCGCATCCGCATCTGCCGGATTGGTTGCGCCCATGACTTCACGGTTTTTCGCAATTGCGTCTTCGCCTTCCAGAACCTGCACTACGATTGGCTCGGAAATCATAAATTCGCACAATTCACCAAAAAACGGGCGTTCAGCATGCACACCATAAAATTCTTGCGCCTGTGCCAAAGTCAACTGAATGCGCTTGGAGGCCACAATCCGCAACCCAGCCGCCTCAAATTTAGCAACAATCGCGCCTGTCAGGTTGCGTTTGGTTGCGTCTGGTTTAATAATCGAAAAAGTGCGTTGAATGGCCATTTGGCTGTCCTTTGATAAGTTTGAAATCTTGGGGCGGCGCATAACATGGCCACCCGCAATTGAAAAGCCCGACTTGCCAAAATGAAAACCGGCTCCCTTTTATGCTGGGCGTTGACACCCCCCTGCCCTTAAGGCAAAAGCCCGCCCATGTTAGCCATCAATAATATAACTTTTCGCCTTGAAGGCCGGGTGTTGTTTGACAACACATCGGTCTCCATTCCATCTGGCCACAAAGTCGGGATTGTCGGGCGCAATGGTACCGGTAAAACCACCTTGTTCAAATTGATCTATGGGGATTGGACCCTGGATGACGGCACCGTTAAAATCCCGCGCAACACCCGCATTGGCGGCGTGGCACAAGAAGCACCTGCATCTAATCTGTCCCTGCTCGAAACCGTGCTGGAGGCTGACAAAGAACGCGCATCCCTGCTAATTGAAGCTGAAACCGCCGATGATGCCCACCGGATAGCAGAAATCCATGCACGGCTTGCCGATATAGACAGCCATACCGCAGAAGCCCGCGCCGCCGCCATTTTGAATGGATTGGGGTTTGACAAAGCCGCGCAGGCCCGCCCTTGCAAAGACTTTTCCGGTGGCTGGCGTATGCGGGTTGCCCTTGCGGCGGTATTGTTCAGCAAACCGGATTTTTTGCTGCTCGACGAGCCAACCAATTATCTGGATCTTGAGGGCACAATCTGGCTGGAAAATTATCTGGCCAAATACCCTTATACGGTGCTGATTATCAGCCATGACAAAGACTTGTTGAACCGATCAGTGAACGCCATTCTGCATCTGGATCAGCAAAAATTGACACTGTATCAAGGCAACTACGATAATTTTGCCAATCAACGCCGCGCCAAGATCGAACAGCAGATCGCTGCAAAACGCAAACAGGATCGCGAACGCGACCATATGCAAAGCTTTGTTGACCGGTTTCGCGCCAAGGCATCAAAAGCCAAGCAAGCCCAATCGCGGCTAAAAGCACTGGAACGGATGAAGCCGATTGCAGCCGTGGTTGGTGACGCGGTTGCCAGTTTTAATTTTCCCGAGCCCGAAGAATTATCGCCGCCCATTGTGCGCATGGAAAATGCCGCCGTTGGCTATGACGGCAAAATTATTCTGGCGGGGCTGGACCTGCGCATTGATCAAGATGACCGCATCGCATTGCTGGGCGCAAATGGCCAAGGCAAATCTACCCTTTCAAAACTGATCGCAGGGCGGTTGGACGTGATGAAGGGCGTTATGCATACCTCCAACAAACTGCGCATCGGTTATTTTGCCCAGCATCAAGTTGACGAGCTTTACATAGATGAAACCCCGATCCAGCACGTTCTGCGCGAACGCCCCACGGAAACCCCTGCCAAAATCAGGGGTCGACTGGCGGCCGGTGGTTTGGGGCCGGAAGCCGTTGAAACAGTTGTGGCCAAATTGTCAGGTGGGCAAAAAGCTCGGCTTTCGATGCTGCTGGCCACAATTGACGCACCCCATCTGATTATTCTGGACGAGCCCACCAACCACCTTGATATTCAATCCCGCGAGGCGCTGGTCGAAGCCTTAACTGCTTATAATGGTGCGGTCATTCTAGTGTCACACGACGCCAGCCTTGTCGGGTTGGTTGCTGACCGGCTTTGGCTGGTGAAAGACAGCAAAGTTGTGCCTTACCACGAAGATATGGAAGCCTATCGTCGCATGCTGTTGTCTGAGCGCGGCGGCGTTAGCAAAGACCATGTTAAAAAGGCCAAGCCGCCAAATAAAGCAGCCAAGGCGATCCCGAATGCTGCCCTTAAGAAAGACGCAAAAATTTGCGAGGCCCGCGTCGCCAAATTGACAGAAATGCGCGATAACATTGACCGTCGTCTTGGCAACAAAGCGCTTTATGAACGCGGCGACATTGAAGAAATTGATAAATGGACCAAAAAGCGAAAAGAAGTTATCAAGGGGCTGGAACGGGCTGAAAACATGTGGATGAAGGCCATGGAAAAACTGGAGCGCATCTAGATGGAATTTGAACTGGCCCTAACTGCTTTTGTGGCCTTGTTTGTAATCATAGACCCAATTGGCCTTGCACCGCTTTTTCTGGCGTTAACCCAAAACAACACCAGAGCAGAGCGGCGCAAAATCGCTTTTCGGGCTGTGCTGATCGGATTTTCCATTCTGGCAATTTTTGGTTTGGCCGGAGAAGCTGTGCTGGATGCCATCGGCATCGGAATGCCCGCTTTTCGCATTTCAGGGGGGATATTACTGTTTATCACCGCCATGGAAATGCTGTTTGAAAAACGCACCCAGCGCCGTGAAAATCAAGCTGAACCCGCCAATGATCCTTCGGTGTTTCCGATTGCCATGCCGCTAATTGCCGGCCCCGGTGCCATGACCACAATGATTTTGCTAACCGGCGAATATTCCGGCGACATTGCCGGACAAGCCATGGTATTTGGTATCATGGCCTTGGTTTTGGGTATGGTGTTGATTATGTTTCTGGCAGGAAACATGATTGAACGCTTGTTGGGTCAAACCGGAATCAACCTGATTTCACGGCTGTTTGGCATGTTTCTGGCAGCGCTTTCGGTGCAATTTGTCATCGACGGCATTAAACAAATTGGCTTTTAAGGGGGCTAAATGCGTGACCCAAACGGATATAACGAAGCAACGCTGATTTATCTTATCCTATTGCTGATCGTTATTGGTGGCTCCATGATGATCGGATCTCGGCGGCAATTAAACCGGACTTTGCAACAACTTGCGATCTGGGGTTTGATTTTCATCGGCATGATCGGGGCGTATAGTATGCGCACCCAGATCGAGGAACAGCTTTTCCCGTCGCGCCCAATGATGATAGACCGTGGCAGCGTTGCGGTTAACCGTGCTTGGGACGGCCATTTCTATGTTGATATGGTGGTTAATGGCCGCACCATCGAATTTGTTGTCGATACTGGCGCCAGCAATATTGTTTTAAGCAAAAGCGATGCGCAAAGCGTTGGTATTAACCTCGATACGCTTGATTTTTCCGGAAGAGCCCGCACTGCCAATGGCATTGTCAGCACCGCGCCGGTGCAACTACAATCCATGGATCTGGGCCGATTCAGAGACAGGAACTTGCGGGCTTCGGTCAATGGCGGGGAACTTGATACATCTTTGCTTGGCATGGATTATCTAAAACGATTTACCAAAATCGAAATCACCAGTGATCGTTTGCTGTTGATCCGTTAAGATATTGGCCGCTAATAAGGCTTATGCAACTTCAATGCCCGAAGGTTTTGCCTTTTCGACCCAACGGCCATTATTATCCTGCGCCCAATAAACCGCCTGCATGTTTGCCTTGGTAACTGCTTTCCAATCGGTGCGTGCAGCATCCACCGCCGCAGGGTCATTGCCATCAAAGAACAGACAAGCCAATTCAAATTTGGCCATGCGCGCAGGCACGGCGCTTGCGCCTTCAACCAGCATTAACACATTGGCATCATTCAGGTTTTCATCATCCATAGTCAGCAAAATCGGATGCTTGCCTGCATCCGCTTCTGAGGCTTTGCCATGGGGCAAAAAACTGTCCGACTGTGCGGTCCACAGGCGATCATCCAAAAAATCCAGACGGTTTTGCGCGCCAGATTGCACCAACACCCGCCAGCCCCGTTGCAGGGATTTTTCCAACAATCCCGGCAGGGTCGCTTCCAGCATTGTGCTTTTTAAGTGATAAAAACGGACCTCTGGCATTTAGGTTTCAAAATGGTCGCGGATAAGACGATCCAACGCACAAACGCCCCAGCCGGTGGCACCTTTGGGCGCAAGCGTGGTTGGCCCGGGTGAGGTAACGCCGGCAATATCAAGATGGACCCACGGGGTTTCTTCGCGCACAAAGCGTTGCAAAAATTGCGCTGCTGTTATCGAACCCGCCGACCGCCCGCCAATATTTTTCATGTCAGCAATGCGGGATTTCAACAGCTTGTCATAGGCAGAACCCAAGGGCAGCCGCCAAGCACCTTCGCCTTCAGCGCTGGCGGATTTCAGAAATTGATTACAAAATCGATCATTATTTGAAAACACACCTGCGTTTTCATGGCCAAGGCTAACGATCACAGCACCTGTCAAGGTGGCAAGATTTACCATCGCGACCGGATTGTATTTTTCTTGCGTATACCAAAGAATATCAGCCAGCACTAATCTGCCTTCGGCATCAGTGTTGATCACTTCAACGGTGTCCCCCTTCATGGATTTGATCACATCGCCGGGTCGCACCGCGTTACCATCAGGCATGTTTTCAACAATGCCAACCACTGCCACAACATTGGCTTTGGCTTTGCGCAAAGCCAAACTGCGCATCACGCCCGCCACCACCGCCGCGCCGCCCATATCCATGGTCATATCTTCCATGCCGCCAGCCTGTTTAAGGGAAATACCGCCCGTATCAAACACCACGCCTTTGCCCACAAGCGCAAAAGGCGGTTCAGTGTCGCCGCCATTCCAGCGCATCACCACAACCTTAGACGGGCTACGAGACCCCTGCCCTACACATAACAAGGTGCGCATGCCAAGGCGTTCCAACGCGTCTTCCTCCAGCACTTCAACATCTATGCCAATGCCACGCAGGTCTGTCAGCCGTTTGGCGAATTCAGTGGTGGTCAGAATGTTAGCTGGTTCATTGGTCAGATCACGGGTGAAAAACACGCCCTCTGTCAGCGCCGCCATTGGCGCATGTTCCGCAGACACAGCGGCGGGGTCAGCTACCATGGCTGAAACCATGTGCAAAATCATGTTGGTATCGGTTTTATGCACGTTAAAATTATAGGACCGCAACGCCAAACCATGGGCAATATCCGCCGCCCGAGAATGGGAGGCCAGCATCGCGGTCAAAGGTTCGTCGCCTCGAAAAACCGCCATAGATGCCCCTGCTTTGCGGGCCTCTTGCGCCGAAACCGAGCGCCCGAGTTTGACAACCTGCACCGCAGAGGTCGCTAAATTAGCAGGGAAAGCCAGCACATGGCCTTCGCCTTCTTTTATCTTTGCCCAAGCCTTTGATTCCAGCAATCGCTTTACCGCGCCTTCTGTCAGCGTATTAATTTTACGAGTCAGAACATTCATTGTTCCGTCCGCCCCCACAACAATCGCAATTTTTCCGCGAATTGATGCAATAGCGTTGGTGTCATTGGCAATAAAGCTGATATGGATTGCTTCGGTCATCTGCGGCTCCTCGGCGAGAATCTGTAAGTTTTACAGTAGCCTTTGCAACGTAACTTGACCAGTTGTCCGATTGCAAATAGGCCATAGTTAGCGACTTATACCGACAAGGAAAAATGTTGAACCGGCTTGACAGATATTTTATGGGACAGCTTTTGGCACCTTTCGGGTTTTTCTCACTGGTGATCATCGGCATTCTGTGGCTTGCCCAAGCATTGCCCTTGGTGGACAAAGTAATCGAAAGCGGTCAGTCTGGGCTGGTTTTTCTGGAAGTTACATCGCTTCTTATCCCGCGCGTTATGATGGTTGCTCTGCCGTTCGCCTCTTTTGGCGCAGCACTTTATGCGCTTAACAAACTTTATTCCGAAGCCGAGCTGGTGGTGATGATGACCTCTGGCCAATCGCCATTGGCGCTGGCAAAACCGGTGGCCATATTTGGTACTTTTGTCATGTTGATAATGGTCGTAACCACGTTTTATCTGGTTCCCGCCAGTCAGACACAGCTAAAAACCCGTATGAACGAAATCCGCACTGAATTAACCGGAAGCCTAATCCGTGAGGGCCAATTTGTGCATCCCACCGATGTGATCACCATTTATGTGCGCGACACATCGCGAGACGGCGAAATGGCCGGCCTGTTTTTACACGATCAGAGCGATCCGCTGATTATTGTGACGTATTCTGCGCAAAAAGCACTTTTTTTGCAAGATGGGTTCGATATGCGAATTGTGATGATTGACGGCATTATCCAGCAATTTGACCGCACCAGCAATTTGCTGAATACCATCCAGTTTGAACGATTTTCTTATGATCTTGGGGAAGTTTTGCCGGGCGTTCAGGAATTCGAACGCGCACCTTTTGAAATGTTTCCGAATGAATTGCTGTTTCCCAGTCAGGAAATGCTTGATGATGAACGCTGGAGCTTGGGCGATTATGCCGCTGAAGGCCACCATAAGGTGGTCATGCCTTTATCCGCGCTGGTATTGCCTTTGGTTGCACTCGGTGCAATCGTTTTGGGGGGCTTTCGGCGCGGCGGTTTTATGCGGCGGGTGATGATTGCCATTGCAATCGGAGTTTTATTGCAATCCAGCGTGATTGTTGCAAAATCAGCGGTGCAATCCGCACCAGAACTGGCTTGGACCATGTATGTGCCATCGATCAGCGGGCTGGCCTTGGCGTTGTTCTTCCTTTATCGAACCGGGCGCATCAAAAAACCTAGGGCAGAGGCACTGGCGTGACTCTGTCCTTGTATGTTTTGCGTAAATTTCTCTGGAATATTTTTCGGGTCCAGTTTGCATTTTTGTTCTTGATAATGATCATTGACGGGGTGGAGCAATTGCGGATTTTGTCCCAATTTGATGCGCCGGTAAAAGACGCGATCATGTTAACGCTGTTGCGTTTAAACAGTTATGTCATGCAGATTTTCCCTCTGGTTATCATGTTGGCAGCTTTGTCGACATTTGTTGGCCTGTCGCGCAGTTCTGAATTGGTAATTTCACGAGCAGCAGGGCAGTCGGCGTTGCGGCTTTTGATGGTTCCGGTGATGGCCACATTGGTGGTCGGCGCAGCAATGACCGCGCTTTATAATCCGATTGTGGCGGCAACAGTGCGACAGGCAGATGTGATTCTTGATAAGTATAACGTTGGCGGCCGCTCACTAGTTTCGTTAAGTGGTGGTGGCATTTGGTTGCGGCAAGGCGATGCCGAAAGCCAATTTGTCATTCAGGCCGCGCGCGCCAGCTTTAACGGCACAGTTTTATATCAGGTTGGCTGGCACGAATTCACCCCAGACGGCCACCTAACCCGCCGAATAGAAGCCAGCCGCGCCCAATTGATTGAAGGTGAATGGGTCATTCGGAACGGCAAACAATGGCAATTTGACACAACCGGCCCCGAAACCTTAGTGACCGAATCCGAATTTGATGAACTGCGCTTGCCAACAAATCTGACTTCGCAAGAAATTTTGAAAAACTTTGCGTCACCCGATGGGATATCGATCTGGGATTTACCGGCCTTGATCACCCAACTTGAGACCTCGGGGTTTTCAACCCACCGACAGCGATTATTTATCCAGTCCGAAATTGCTCGCCCCATTATGCTTGTGGCCATGGTTTTAATTGGCGCAGGGTTTTCCATGCGTCATTCACGGTTTGGGCAGACCGGCGTTATGGTGCTGGTTGCGGTTTTTTCCGCCTTCTTATTGTATTCGATGCAAAGTATCGCAGAGTCCTTGGGTTCCGCGCAAAAGATATCTATATTTCTGGCGGCTTGGGGGCCGCCAAGTGCCGGTATTTTATTGACCTTGGGCTTGCTGCTCCATCTTGAAGACGGGTAGTATACGCATGCCATTCCTGCGCCGGAGCCACCTGTGATTTTTCCAACTCGCCTAAAGACCACATTATTGGTTCTTGTGATTTCTTTGTTTGGAATCAATAGCATGGCGCAAGCGCAAGCCAATGCTTTTACTTCCTTAATTGCAGACAATATTTCTTACGATTCGGCCGCACAACGCCTGACCGCCAGTGGCAGTGTTGTGGTGATATTTGAGGAAACACGACTGGAAGCTGATGAAATCGTCTATGATGCAGGATTGGGGCGGGTATTTGCCACAGGCAATATTCTTATCACTGACGGCAGTGGCGATGTATTTATTGCTGACATTGCAGAATTATCCACCGATCTACGCGAAGGGCTAATTAAAGGCGCCAAGCTTTTAATGGCGAACCAGTTTCAGATCTCTGCGACCGAAATTCGCCGCAACGAGGGTCGGTTCAACACGCTATACCGGTCTGTCGGGTCTTCTTGTCTGGTGTGTTTTGGCCGTCCGGTACCTTTGTGGCAAATCAGGGCCAGTCGCATAATTCAAGACACAGAAGCAAAACGATTTTATTTTGAGAATGCCCGTTTTGACGTGCTTGGCTTTCCGGTATTATATTTGCCTCGGCTAACCATGGTTGACCCCTCGGTAAAACGCGCCACCGGATTGCTGGCACCAAGCTTTATTTCCTCTGATTTATATGGGTTTGCCGTAAAACAGCCCTATTTTATTACCCTTGGGGATAATGCAGATGCGACTTTGACCCCGTTTGTCACCTCAACTGGTGCCATTTTGTTAGAAGGCGAATACCGTCGCGTTTACACAAATGGCAGAATTGACATCAACGCCGCTTTTGCATTTGATAACGGAGAAGGCGTTTCGGGAGACGGCTTTTTAGCCGTTGTTACTGAATTTGCACTAAGCCGCGACCGCACTTTATTTGCCAATATCAAATTGGCCAATGATGACGGATTTTTGCGCCGTTTTGGCTTTGATCAAGCTGACAGGCTGGTAAATACCGCTGGCGTCCGCCGTTACCGTGATGACAGTTTTTTTGAGATCGGCGCGGTATTTTTTCAAAGCCTCCGCGACGATGAAATAGACGCCGAAGTGCCATTTGCGTTGCCAGAAATCAGTTTTCGTAGAACATGGGAAGACCCGCTTTTGGGCGGACGCGTTGGCATAAATTTCAGCTCGGTCGGTTTGTTTCGCGAAACCGGTCGCGATGTTTTCCGCGTCAGCGGTTCAGCAGATTGGCGGCGAGACTGGAACGCCCCGTTCGGCATTCGCGCCAGCACTTTTGCCGAGCTTCACGCCAATGCCTATAAAGTCTGGGATGACATAACATTTGGCAATGACATTTTGGTGCGCGTCACCCCCGTTATCGGCGCAGAAGTGCGGCTGCCGCTGGTGCGTTACGGGGCTGACGGTGTTTTGCATGTAATTGAGCCGGTTATACAAATTGTCTATGCGCCCGAACTCGGATTTAACGACATCGTGCCGAACGAGGATAGTTTGCAGGTTGAATTTGATGAAACAAACCTGTTTTCTATCAATCGTTTTCCCGGGTTTGACCAATTTGAAACAGGGTTTCGTGCCAATGTTGGCGCCAGTTATCGACGGTATGATCCGTCTGGCTGGACTTTGGGTTTTGATCTTGGTCAGGTTTTTCGGCTTGAGGACAACAACCAGTTTTCCAACGGTTCCGGATTGGCGGGCTTAAGTTCCGATACATTGGCGGCCGTCAGCTTTGAATTGCCGGGCAGGGTCAGGGTCATCAACCGGTTACTAATGGGCCAACAATTTCAGGTTCGCAGGGCTGAAACAGAAATATTGCTTAACTTACAAAATGTTGGTCTGGATGCTTCTTTTGTGTTCTTGGCCCCCGATGTAACAGCGGGTTCGCCAACGGCCCGTTCAGAAGCCAACTTTTCCGCAAGCTATCGATTCCGGTCAAATTGGGAGGCGCGGGTGGATTGGCGCAGGGATCTGATCGCAGAACAGGACATTTTTGCTGGTTTAGGCCTGACTTATGGCAGCGAATGTGTAGAAATTGACCTTTATCTCTCGCGCCGCTTCACCAATTCGATTAGTGTTCCGGCGGAAACCAGCTTTGATGTGTCGGTAAGGCTTGCAGGTTTTGGTGGAGGGTTGCAAAATGAGTGGCCAAATCAACAATGTCTGCAGTTGCAGTGAACAAGGCAAAGGGTGATAGATTAATGGTTCGTTTCATTCAAAGACTGGCAGCAGTTTTTCTAGTGGTGTTTTCTTTGCCTGCCGCCAGTATTGCGCAAAATGCGTTTTCGGCAGCTTATCGCGTCAATACCAGCATCATTTCGTTTTATGACATTGATCAACGAATAAGACTATTACGGGCCCTTGGTGCCAGTGGCCCCGAGCTGCGCCAACAGGCAGTTGACGCGCTAATTGATGAACGTTTGCAGGTAGAGGCTGCACGAAATTTTGGGGTTGCGCTGGATCAACAGCAATTGGCACGGGCAATTTCACGTTATGCAGAACAACGTAACCTGACCAGTGAAAGATTATTGGCACAAATGCGCGGGCGCGGTGTATCTGTTGAGGCTTTTGAAGATTTTGTTTCCGCAAGCGCCATCTGGCAGTCCTTAGTCAGGGCAAGATTTGGCAATATGGCTAGCCCAACGGAAAACGAACTGAATTCACAGCTTAACACCATAGCAGTTTCTTCGTCTTCCAGCATTCAACTAGGTGAAATCGCATTGCTTTATACTGAACGTGGTCAACAAGCGACGGTTAATCTGGCCAATGATCTGGTCGGACAATTGCGAAACGGCGCAAATTTCCAGAACATGGCGCGGGAATATTCACGTTCACGCTCCAATCAGAATGGCGGCGTTATCGGTTGGGTTGCGCCCGGGCGTTTGCCGCCGCAACTGGCAGCAGCGGTGCGTGGCTTGGGCCGAGGTCAGGTGGCAGACCCGATTTTCATTCCAACGGGGATTATAATCATAAAAATTCTCGACAGCCGGACCCAGACCCAACAAATTTTAATTCCGACAAAAATCAATGTCACTTATGGCCGTTTGGTTTTGCCACACGGAACGGGACAACAAGCTGAAGCTATCGAGAACGCCACCCGATTGCGACGTGATCTGGACGGTTGCCGTGGTTTGGAAACCCGCGTTGCTGATTATGGCACAGGCAGCGGTGTGTTTGGCCCTGTGGCTTTGGGCCAGATACCCGCTAATATTGGTTTGCAATTGGCACGGCTTGAACCGCGCGAATCTGCTTTGATGACTGGTGATAATCAGGTCAGCGTTGTGGTGTTGTGTGACCGTGTGTCTGAAATGACTGACGAATCCCGCGCTGCGCTGCGCAGCCAGTTGACAGGCCGCAATCTGCAATCGCTTGCTGAAGGGTTTATGCTGGAACTGCGCCGCAGTTCGATTATTGAAAAACAATGAACCAAGACCCGCTGCCGCCGCTTCGGGAAGTCATTGCAACCCATGGGCTGGCAGCGCGAAAATCGCTGGGCCAAAATTTTCTGCTTGATCTGAACCTGACCGGAAAGATCGCACGGCGTGCCGGTGATTTAAGCAAATGTGATGTGCTTGAAATTGGCCCCGGGCCCGGCGGGCTGACGCGTGCGCTGCTGGCTGAGGGCGCGCGTAAAGTTGTTGCCATAGAAATGGACGACCGCTGCCTGCCGGCCTTGCAACAGATTTCAGAGGCCTATGAAGGGCGTCTAATTACGCTTTCCGGCGATGCCCTTAAAATTGATCCGCGCGACCACCTGAACGGGCCGGTTCGGGTCGTGGCAAACTTGCCCTATAATGTGGGCACCGAATTGCTGATCCGCTGGTTAACCCCAGCCGACTGGCCACCCTATTGGCAAAGCCTGACCTTGATGTTCCAAAAAGAAGTGGCGCTACGCATCACCGCCCAACCGGGCAGCAAAGCCTTTGGGCGGCTATCCATCCTGTCGCAATGGCGGGCGGAACCCAAACTGGCTTTTGAAATTCCAGCATCGGCTTTTACGCCACCGCCCAAGGTTACATCCGCTGTGGTGCATTTTGAACGGCTGGAAAAACCACGGTTTCCCGCCAACCAGAAAATTTTGAACGAAGTGGTGGCGCGCGCATTTAATCAACGGCGAAAGATGATGCGAGCCAGTCTAAAAGGGTTGCTGCCGGATATTGAAATCCACTTGATTGCAGCGGGCATTGACCCAAAACAAAGGGCAGAACAAGTTACGCTGCAACAATTCTGTGCCTTATCCGAAATCCTGCGTCAACAGCGCGGCCAACAGGTTATTCACTAACCGGAGATTCTTGCGCGGGTACTGATTCGGATTTTGGGGCGGCCTGTCGGGTGCGGGAACGGGATTTTGGCTTGGGCAAGGCACTGCTTTCCGGTGTTTCTACCAGATCGGTTTCTTTGGTATCAACCGCAGCCATAGGCGGCTGGTCATTTTCAGGTTCAACACGAGGCTTATCTTCGACTTCGCGTTGCTGTCTTGCCTGATGCGCTTGTTGTTGGGCTTGTTGTTGCTTTTGATGCTCCGCCTGTTTCTCTGCCTGCTCTTTTAAGGCGGCCGTTAACATGCGTGAATAATGCTCCGAATGTTGTTGATAATTTTCCGCAGCAACACGATCACCGGCCAAAGTGGCATCACCAGCCAAGGTCGCGTATTTTTCCACGATCTGTTGCGGCGTGCCGCGCACTTTTCCACTTGGCCCGGAAGAATCAAAAACACGGTTAACCGCGTTTGCATTAGGGTTTTGGCGACGGTTATTGTTTTTGCGTTGACGCGATTTGTTTGACGGTCTCATTTGATTTTGGTTGCCCTTTATCGGGAGGTTCAGGCCATATGCCTGATCTACGATTATTAAAATGCGTATCCGATTTTCGATTAAAAGATCTGCGCCTAAACTGGAGAGCCACTGGTTCAATCCTTGCAGATGCGTTATTTTATCTAAACAGTTAGGCCTAATCAAGGCTTTTAGACCAAATTTCCCAATTTTCAGAGAAATTTTGCATTAATTGCCAAAATTCGGTCATTGCCGGACAAATCTTTGTATATTTTGGCTTGTTGAAAGCCGGCATTGGTAAATATTTCCTCAACAGCCTTGGCTTGGTTAAAGCCGATCTCAAAAATGGCGCGTCCGTTCTTGGTCAAAAAATCAGGCAAAGCAGTTGCTATTTGGCGATAGGCATCCAGCCCGTCACCGCCGGGTGTTAGGGCTAAATGCGGTTCCCAGTCCACAACATCTGGTGCCAAATTGGCCATTTCACCCTCAGAAATATAAGGCGGGTTTGAAACGATCAGATCAAATCGGCCTTGCACCTGGTCAAACCAGTTTGATTGCATAAACTGAACCCGCTTCGAGAGCTTTAAGCGCACGGCATTGCGGCTGGCAACATCCAACGCTTTTTCGCAAATGTCCGTGGCAACAGCTTTCGAATTTTGTTGTTCAGCCAGCAGACTAAGCGCAATCACACCGCTGCCAGTGCCAAGGTCCAGCAACCGCTCAAACGGGTGTTCCAACGCCAGCGCCACCAGCGTTTCAGTGTCTGGGCGCGGGTCCAGCACATCATCCGTTACCAAAAATTCATGGGCCCAGAAATCCCGTTTGCCGGTGATATGGGATACCGGTTTGTGGCAGCCGCGCAAGGCAATAATCTGGTCAAACTGATAACCCGCAGAATTGGGCAAGACATCATCCAGCCGCAGGCCAAGCTGCACCCGATCTATATCCATGGCAAATGCCAACAATACCCGCGCGTCGCGTTCTGCACCGTCAATTCCGGCCCTATTCAACAGCGCAGTAGCCCGTTGCAAGGCTGAACGGGCAGTTTCCATCATTTCAATTCAGCCAAACGGTTAGCTTGATCAGCGGCTGTTAGCCCGTCAATCAATTCATCCAGATCGCCCTGCAAAACTTGATCAAGTTTATACAACGTCAGATTAATTCGATGGTCGGTCACCCGCCCTTGTGGAAAGTTATAGGTGCGGATCCGCTCAGAACGGTCGCCTGAACCCACCTGCCCTTTGCGCGCGTCTGAACGCTCTGAATCGATCTTTTGCTGCTGCATATCATACAGCCGCGTGCGCAGCACCTGCATGGCCTTGGCGCGGTTACGGTGTTGGGATTTTTCCGAACTGGTCACCACAATTCCGGTGGGCAAATGGGTAATGCGCACGGCTGAATCGGTGGTGTTAACATGCTGCCCGCCCGCGCCGCTTGAACGCATGGTGTCAATGCGGATATCGGTGTTGGGAATATCAATATCCACCTCCTCAGCTTCGGGCAGCACCGCGACTGTGGCCGCAGATGTATGCACCCGCCCGCCGCTTTCGGTGCTCGGCACCCGTTGCACCCGATGCACACCGCTTTCAAATTTCATTTCAGCATAAACATTTGGCCCCGAAAGATTGGCGATAATTTCCTTATAGCCACCCAATTCAGTTTGCGATTCCTCAACCACATCCAGCTTCCAGCCGCGTTTTTCACAAAGCCGTTGATACATGCGAAACAAATCTGCGGCAAAAAGCGCGGCTTCGTCGCCGCCTGTGCCAGCCCTGATTTCCAGAATGGCCGGTTTTGTATCTGCTTTGTCTTTAGGCAAAAGCGCCAGCATCACCTGATGTTCGGCCTCTGGCAACGTGGATTTCAGGCTTTGCAGTTCTTCCTGCGCCAGTTCCTTCATTTCGGGATCACCAAGCATTTCCTCAGCTTCGGCCTGATCTGACAACATTTGGCGATATTGGGTAACTTGTTCAACCACAGGCCGCAATTCCGCATATTCACGCGAAATCGTTTCGAGCTGAGATTGAGCCACGCCCTCATTTAGCTGCGCTTCGAGAAACGCAAATCTTTGCGCAATTTGTTCAAGTTTTTCTTCGGGAATCATAATCTTGGCTTTCGGGGATTTTAAGAAGACAGCGGTGCTGCCTTGCTATTCCTCAAAGGTGGATAATGTTGCCAGCCACGCCTCAACCCGGGCTTTGTTAACCCCCAGATCACCCTGCCCATACCTTGAGCGGGAATAGATCGCGATGGTGGACCGTCCTTCGGTCAGGTCAACAAATTTAACCGAAATGTAATCGGGAAAACGCAAAGTAGGGGTGCGTTGCACATAGGTAAACCAACCCGTTTCAGGGGAGCCAGCAATGCGGGTGGTGCTATTTTGTGACAACACAAAATCATCAAAAGCTTTGGCCATCAGCGTTGGATTGGCGCTATAAACCGGCGCCTCCCGGTCAGGGGTTTGATCGGTCAGCGATTGCGAGGCTACCAGATAAGAGTTCGGCGTGGTCACACGAATAAAATCAAGCGGGTCAATATGCCATTCAGCCGGATCACTGCCAACTGTGGCAACCCGAAAAAATAGAACCGCCAGCAAAGCTCCGATGCCAAATACCAGATAAATCGCCACCCGTAGCATTAAATAACCTTTGCTTCTTGCGCAGCAATTTCTTCTGCGCGCTGCTCTACTAGTTCTACGATATGATCAATCATGGCCGGATTGTCCAGCTTATGGTCCTGTTTTCCTGCAATATACACCATGCCAGAACCCGCGCCGCCGCCGGTAAAGCCAAAATCAGTCATCAGGGCCTCGCCGGGGCCATTAACCACACAACCGATAATTGACAGGCTCATCGGCGTGCGAACATGTTCCAGTCGGGTTTCAAGTTCAGCCACTGTCGAAATCACATCAAAGCCTTGGCGCGCGCAGCTTGGACATGAAATAATGTTAACGCCGCGATGCCGTAACCCCAACGACTTAAGAATTTCAAACCCCGCCTTGACTTCGGCCACCGGATCAGCAGAAAGCGACACCCGAATGGTATCGCCAATGCCCGCCCATAACAAATTTCCCATGCCAATCGCGGACTTTATAGAACCCGATGTTAGGCCCCCTGCCTCGGTAATGCCCAGATGAATTGGCGCGTCTGTGGCGTCAGCCAACCCCTGATACGCAGCCACTGCCATAAATACATCCGATGCTTTGACACTGATTTTGAAATTGTGAAAATCGTTGTCTTGCAAAATCCGAATATGGTCCAGCCCGCTTTCAATCATCGCATCAGGGCAAGGCTCTCCGTATTTGTCCAGCAGGTGTTTCTCAAGACTGCCTGCATTCACACCAATTCGGATCGAACAATTATTGTCTTTTGCAGCCTTAATAACTTCGCGCACCCGATCCGCTGAGCCGATATTGCCGGGGTTAATACGCAGACAGGCCACGCCAGCTTCGGCGGCCTCAACACCCCGTTTATAATGGAAATGAATGTCTGCCACCAAAGGAACGGGGCTGGCAGCGACAATTTCTTTCATGGCGAAACTGGATTGCTGATCGGGGCAGGAAACCCGCACAATATCAGCACCTGCGTCCGCGCAGGCTCGTATTTGTGCCAATGTTGCCTGCACATCATGGGTTAATGTATTGGTCATGGTTTGCACGGTGATGGGCGCATCGCCACCAACCGGCACATTGCCAACCATAATTTGCCGGCTTTTTCGCCGTTCGATATTGCGCCAAGGACGAATAGGATTATGGTTCATAACTGGGTGCCAGTGCTGCCGAAATTACAGCCCTTAGAATATAGCAATTCTATTCAGACGCAAGCGAGGCGGCACGGATTTGCTGTTCGGATACCACCCGCATTTCAGCAGTCATACTGCCCAATGCCTCAAAGCTGGATTCAATGTCAGCGGCGGCCAGTGAAAGCCCGTTTATAACACCATTCCTGCCTTTGAGCGGCCCAAAAACCTGACCATCAACCAGCAAAAACACATTGTCCGCATTTCCCGCCCGCAAGGTTGCAAGCTGCATGCCGGATTTCAGGGTATATTCCTTGCCCGCGTCCAATATCGATTCAAAAAGAATGGACCCATCGTCAGCAGTGACACGAACCCATGCCTCTTGCTGAGCAAAAATGCTAATGATCGGTTCATGGATTTGGACAGTAAGCTGAGGTTCACCAATGGCCACTTCAATTGCCGTAACAATAATTTCAGGCACAACAGGTTCAACCACCGCCGCTATTTCAAACGAACCAAATGCCGAAGGGTCTATATCGGCGATCGGACCATCGCGTGGCGTGACAATTGGCACATCCAGCGATTGACGGGAATAAAGCAGGCTTAAGTCATTGACCTGTTCAGACACACGATCCATTGTTTCAATATTCACCCCAGCTGCAAATTCGCCGCTGTCGATGGTGTCCAACACCACTGGCGACAATTCAATCGGGGCAATTTCAACCCGTTGAATATCTTTCAACATTGTCCAGCCACCATAGCCAATTCCCGCGACCAACGCGATGATAACCAAAAGCGGCCCAAACCCGGCAAGATCAAATCCCGCGCCTCGGGTTTGCATGGCAACGCCGGACAGACCCGGCGACAGGTTTTTACCCAGTTCAGATGCGCTGATTGCTGCAACAGGCGCTTTTTTATGGCCTTCACGATGCCGGCCCAAATCAGCGTGCGCGCCTTGAAAATTTGCTTCCAGACAAAAACGCGCATAGGTTTCTTCGGCATCCAGTTCCAGATATCGGGCATAGGAACGCACATATCCGGCAAGAAATCCGGTGTTTTCAAAAACTGACAAATCACAATTTTCAATTGCCGCGATATATGCCGCTTTGATTCGCAAATCCCGCTGAACATCCAGCAGGGATTTCCCTAAGGTCGCCCGCTCACCGCGCAGCTCATCGCCGAGCCTTAATTCAAATGAATCAAAGCCTTGAAGCTCCTCGACTGACGGATCTTTCGTCATTATTTGCCGGTAACCTTTTTATTATCTGCCAGTGGTTTACACATATTGTCCCCAGCCTAATGCGGGTTAACAGAAAGTTTATCACCTAAATGTGTTCCTAGGGAAATTACAGTATTTTGTCCAGACTGCTTAGGCAAAAAAACGCCTATTATCAGGAGGCTACGGCGTTTCTGGACAATTCGCATTTTTGCCAAAGTGAATCCAGCGCTTTGACCAAAGCATCGATCATTTCAAAATCATGCACCGGCGAGGGCGTAAAGCGCAACCGCTCGGTGCCGCGTGGCACTGTCGGAAAATTGATTGGTTGCACGTAAATGCTAAAATCATCCAATAATGCATCAGACAGCATTTTGCATTTGACCGGATTACCAACATGCACAGGCACAATATGGCTAGGGCTGTCCATCACAGGTAAACCCAGTGCTTTTAGTCGCATTTTCAATATTTTTGCGGCGCTTTGCTGCTGATCACGCAATTCCTGATGGGTTTTCAAATACCGGATCGAGGCCGCAGCACCCGCCAAAACCGTAGGTGGCAAGGACGTGGTGAATATAAATCCGGGCGCATAAGACCGCACCGCATCAACCATTTTAGCGGATGCCGCAATATATCCGCCCATCACGCCATACGCTTTGCCCAATGTGCCGTTAATTATATCAATCCGGTCGGTCAAACGATCCTGTTCAGAAACCCCGCCGCCGCGCGGCCCATACATGCCAACTGCATGAACCTCATCCAGATAGGTCAGCGCGTCAAATTCATCAGCCAAATCACAAACCTGCTGCAAAGGTCCAAAATCGCCATCCATCGAATAGACCGATTCAAACGCAATCAGTTTTGGCGCGTCAGGGTCTGCGGCCTCCAACAATTCACGCAAATGGGCCAGATCATTATGTCGCCAGATTTTTTTAACACAGGGGCCATTTTTAATGCCTTCGATCATCGAGGCATGGTTTAGCTGATCAGAAAATATAATCATGCCGGGAAACAGTTTTGGCAATACCGACAAAGTAGCTTCGTTAGCAATATAGGCAGACGTAAAGACAAGCGCGGATTCTTTTTGGTGAAGATCGGCGATTTCAGCTTCTAATGCTGAATGGTAAGCAGTTGTGCCCGAGATATTGCGCGTGCCGCCCGAACCGGCGCCAGCTTTATCCAACGCGTTGTGCATGGCGCTCAGCACTTCGGGGTTTTGCCCCATGCCCAGATAATCATTGCCACACCAAACGGTAATATCCTGAACCGAACCATCGGGACGATTCCATTTTGCTCGCGGAAAGCTACCGTTTTTCCGAACAATGTTCAAAAACACCCGATACCGGCCTTCGTTGTGCAATGCCGCTAAGGCAGTATCTAAGCAGCTATCATAATCCAATTACAGTATCTCCGGCGAATCGCATGGGCTCAACACATAGTATTAAACCTGTATATCACTTTATCACCATGCAAAATGCCGCAGCAGAATTGAATTATCACAATTTATTTAACAATATTGATCAGTAAATGAACCGGATCTGGTCGGTCCAGAATCGCTCTATCCGGCGCATTGCATCATTTGTGTCGTTGATTTCCTCAGAATCGACAATGGCTTTATCTTGCAAAATACTGGCATGTCGTTCAAATAATTCGGCCACTGTCTGGCGGACATCGCGGCCCTTTTCGGTTAACCGAACCCGAACCGCGCGGCGGTCTACTTCACATTTCTGGTGATGCATATAGCCGGATTCAACCAGTTTTTTAAGATTATAGGACACATTCGATCCTTGATAATATCCACGGGATTTTAATTCACCTGCGGTCACAACATTTTCACCAATATTGTAAAGCAAAAGTGCCTGAACAGAATTAATGTCAATAATTTGCAACCGTTCAAATTCATCCTTTACAACATCAAGCAACAACCGGTGCAGCCGTTCTATGATTGCCAGACTTTCCAAATATCCATTAAGGAAAATCGATGTTTCAGTGCCGGTAAAGGCTGGGTTGCCATTTCCGGTTTCTTCTCGAATCGCTGTTTGCATAGCCATTGCTTTCTCCGTCAAATCTCGTTCCTGAAACGACTTTCAACAGAAGAGAGGAAATAACTGGTTAAAACCGGAGAAAATTCATCGAAACTTCTCAGCATCCCTGATTTTGGCCAATATTTGCTGATGTTTGGCAGGGCATTGAACCTGACCGGTAAACCAAGGGTAAAGATCTTGGTCATTTTCTTCCAGTAACGACTCAAATTTTTCCAGAGTTTCCCCATCCATGATCGACAGTTCAGCATCTGCATAAGTGCCCAGAATAAGGTCCATTTCCTTAATACCCCGCCGCCAACTGCGCATTCGAAGCCGCTTAAGGCGATTTTCAGGGGTCTCAGGCATTTTGGCCTCCTTGGACTGATGCAGCAATCTAGAATACCTTGCCCCCGAAACACAATTGCGGAAATTCTTGCTATTACGGGGTAATTTCGGCATTTTGTCCGAATTGAACTAATCGGGCGATTTAAAACGTGCAAACTTTGCAAAAACTATTTTATCGAGTCAGCAAACAAGGCGCTGACGTTTATCGGATCGATCTGCAAAACCGGCTGCGGCGGCTGGATCTTCAAAAAATTGCAGAAATCGACTTGAACACCAAAAGCATTGTGCAAATCAAAGGCATAGAATTATCTGAGGAAGAGCAATCCGACATGCATAACTGGCGCAATATGCGGGAGGATCAGCTTGAATTGCGAAGCCAAAATGACATTAACAGACTGGTCGAAAGCCTGAACCATGCAGCAAACTGGGTCGAAAACGAAGCAAATCAGGACCAGATCAAAAAAATCGGTGATCCGGTGCTGATGGCCATGCATGATCTGCGCGCCACAATTGTTCGTAAAATGACGGTAAAAAATAAGTAAGGGGAAACCATGACAAACTTATCTCAAGAACAAGAAGAAATGCGCCAATCCATTCAGAAAAGCGCCATGATCTGGAGCGTGGTTTTTGCTCTGGCCGTGGCCACAATCGCTTTTTGGGCATTGGGTGGTCAAAGCATATTAATCCGGTTAGCGGCAGCTGCGATAGGCGGCCTTGTTTTCTTGGTGGCAATTTTCAAATGGCGTTTTGCTGCAAATTCCAAATCAGCCCAATGCGGCAATTGTTCAACCGCGTTCAGTATTTGCAAAACCGACCATACCGAAACATTGAAAAGCAGCACCGCCAAAGAAACCCGCGACGCGCAAGAGGATTTTTCGACCAAAGTCACTACTTGGACAGAAGAAATCTATGATGTGAAAGGCACTTATACCTGTGCCAGTTGCAAGGATGAAACTGTCAAGGAATACACCTCAACCCGCAAAATAGACGAGAAAGCCGAAGTCGAACCGGCACCGGTAAAATCAAAAGTGCCCGCCGCGAAAGCGCCAGCAAAGCGCAAGACAGCTGCGGCCAAAGGCAAAGCCAGCTCGGCAAAAGGTAAAACCGCTGCGGCAAAAGGCAAAATCACTTCTGCAAAGGGCAAATCCGCGTCAGCCAAGTCGACCAAGTCCAGCGCCAGCAAAAAACCTTGATCAAGCCCGCCGAAGCAAAGCCGAGGCATGGCCCAAAGGAAAGTAGTAAATTGCACCTGCAATTCCGCCGCTGCACTGCGGGAGCCTCCCTTGATTTTGGCATTGATCCGATCAGATCACTCGACGGCCCACTCTGGCAAGCCTTGGGCTAATAGTCACGTCGTAAAACTTAGGTCAGCTTATGGGCCGGGGCCAATTTAGCTCGGGCTTTATAAGGGCGCGACATGTCGGTTAGACAGACATCCAGACATTCAACTTTAAGCCGGATCGCACCATCCCCCGCAAGGGTTACGACAACTTCGCCAGCCGCATCTTCTTGTGATACAAACGCGATCGACAGCACCGAAAAAATTGATTCCTTATCACGCGAATTGATACCGTCAGCACCAGCTTTTAACACATTTGAAATCACCAGCGTTGCCTGAACCCGCTCAAACGGGCGGCTTTGCAAAGTCGCGTTGGCCTGATCTTCCCACCGAAACCGGTTTATCATCAACGCAAAACGATTGTGGCGCGGCATCCATGATACCTCAGAATTTTGCCCGACTGCATCCTGAACCAGCGTAGAAATAACTTCTAAATCTTCAACGGTTTGGGCCAAAAGCCGCACCGGATTTTCATTGCCATCCTGAAAGCTTGCATCAACCATTTATTCTTTCTCCCGTCGGATTACCGCGCCACATGCGGTCAGTTTTCGCACCAGCTGTTCATAGCCCCGATCAAGGTGATAAACTCGTGCCACTGTTGTTTCGCCTAATGCCGCCAACCCCGCAAGGATCAGCGAAACCGAAGCCCGAAGATCGGTCGCCATAACCCGTGCGCCTTTTAATCCGGCAACACCGGTAACCGTTGCCGTGCCACCCTGAACATCAATCTGCGCACCCATGCGCAATAATTCCGGCGCGTGCATAAACCGGTTTTCAAAAATGGTTTCTTCCAAGATGCTGTCGCCATCGGCAAAAGCCAGCAATGCCATCATTTGCGCCTGCAAATCGGTTGGAAACCCCGGATGCACCTCTGTCACAATATCAACGGGCTGAATGCGCCCTTCGCGGCGTGATACCCGCAGCCCGTCATCGGTGGTCTCAATGATCGCGCCCGCCTGTTCCAGCTTTTTGCAAAATGTTTCCAACAGTTCGCGCTTGCCGCCTATTAGTTCAATAGAGCCGCCCGCAATAACCGGCGCAATCATATAGGTGCCAAGTTCGATCCGGTCACAAACCACGCGGTGGGTAGCACCGTGCAGTTTGGCCACACCTATGATGGTTATGGTTGCACTGCCGGCCCCGTCTATCTTGGCCCCCATCGCGGTCAGGCATTTTGCCAAATCAACAATTTCGGGCTCTTTGGCGGCATTTTTCAAAACAGTCACACCCGATGCCAGCGTTGCCGCCATCATCAGGTTTTCCGTGGCCCCGACTGAGGGAAAGTGCAATTCAAATTCGGCCCCATGCAGCCCGTTTGGCGCTTGCGCATGAATGTATCCATCACGCAATTCCATCTTTGCGCCCATGGCTTCCAGACCGGACAGATGAATATCCATTGGCCGCGCGCCAATGGCGCACCCGCCGGGAAGCGATAGAATGGCCTTACCGTTGCGCGCTAGCATTGGCCCCAGCACCAAATTCGAGGCGCGCATTTTGCGCACAATTTCATAATCTGCTGTGTCGCTGGAAATATTTTCGGTGGCAATGGTAACCACCTGCCCGTCTTTTAAGGATGCCACTTCAGCACCAAGCGACTCCAGCAATTGTGTCATGGTATGGATGTCCGACAAGCGCGGCACATTGGTTAGGGTCAGGGGTTCATCGGTCAGCAACGCAGCCGGCATCAAAGTTAAACAGGCGTTTTTTGCTCCGGCAATCTCTATGATGCCGTCCAGAGCATGTCCGCCCTCTATAATTATTTTATCCATCTGCCCTGCCCTTCAAATGATAAACCGTTTATTCGGTTATTTGTTTTTTTCGGTTGCTTCAGCTACCCGCGCCCTTGCCTGCCCTTTGCGTTTTTGCAAATTGGCCCGCAATTGCGCCTGCAACCGTTCCGCGCGCCCAGCCTTGTCAGAGGTTTTTTGCGCGTTGTGTTTAGCATTTATGCCTGTCTTTTCATTCATGCAACCCAGTTTATCCCAAGGCAACCCGCAGGGTCCAGACATGCCTTGAATTTTTTCGCAAGAATCCGCTTGTGAACCCCTATCAGGATTGGTTAGAAGGCCCTCGTTGCTGCTGTAGCTCAGCGGTAGAGCACTCCATTGGTAATGGAGAGGTCGGGAGTTCGATTCTCCCCAGCAGCACCATTAAGTTTTGTAATGCATTGTAAATGAACAATAATACAGGGTCAATATTTTCAGACCCCCTTTTAAGCCACCCATTTGAACGCGAAGCTATGTGTTTCAGTGTTCAAGGATGTTGCAAGCCAAAATCCTTTTTGCAAATCACAACCACCACCGTTATCGTTGCCTCGCCTGGGTATTGTTGTAACCTAGGGCATCGCGATGCTCTTCAAACATGGAGAGATCGAGATGCGGATACTATCAA